>JAQGHZ010000241.1 GCA_028291485.1 Rubritepida sp.
GTCGCTGAGCACGGGCTGGCTCTTCACCACCGCCTCGCCCAGCCGCAGCGCCGCGGCCTGTACCGTCCGCAGCGCGGCGATCCCGGCCTCGCCGAGACCCTCGATCCCGCGGAGCTCGGCCGTGGTCGCGCTGAGCGCGCCGGCGAAGCTGCCGAAGCGGGCCAGCAGCAGCTTCGCGAGGGGCTTGGTGTCGCGCCGCGGCAAGGCGAGGAAGAGCACCATCTCGATCAGCTCGTGGTCGAGCAGCGCCGAGGGGCCGGCGTCAATGAGCTTCTTCCGCATCCGCGCGCGATGGCCCTCGGCGCCTGTCGCTCCCTGGGGCGATGCGTTCGGCGCCTCGATCGGGAAGAGGCCCCCGGCCTCGTCGAGGCCCCGTTTCGCGGAGGAGCTCAGGTCGCGTAGGGCGGCTTGGTCAGCCCGCCAGGCGAGAGGGTGAAGATCTCGCAGCCCGTCTCGGTGATGCCGACCATGTGCTCGAACTGCGCCGAGAGGCTGCGGTCGCGCGTCACGGCGGTCCAGCCGTCGTCGAGGATCTTCACCTCGGGGCGGCCGGCATTCACCATCGGCTCGATGGTGAAGAACATGCCCGGCGCCAGCTTGGGGCCTTCGCCCGGGCGGCCGAAATGAAGCACGTTCGGCGGCTCGTGGAATTTCCGGCCGATCCCGTGGCCGCAGAAGTCGCGCACGATCGAGAAGCGGTGCTTCTCGGCATAGGCCTGGATGGCGTGGCCGATGTCGCCGAAACTGTTGCCCGGCTTGGCCATGGCGATGCCGCGCATCATCGCCTCGTAGGTCACGTCCATCAGCAGCCGCGCCTTGGTGTTGGCGGTGCCGGCCACGTACATGCGGCTGGAATCGCCATGCCAGCCGTCGAGCAGCGCGGTCACGTCGATGTTCAGGATGTCGCCATCCAGCAGCACGCGCTCGCCCGGGATCCCATGGCAGACCACGTGATTGATCGAGATGCAGGACGACTTGGTGTAGCCGCGATAGCCCAGCGTCGCGGGCACCGCGCCGCGCTCGACCATGTGGTCGTGGCAGAGCTGGTCCAGCTGGCCCGTCGTCACGCCGGGGCGCACATGCTCCGTGATCATGTCGAGACAGGCGGCCGCCAGCGCGCCGGCGCGGCGGGCGCCCGCGAAATCCTCGGGCGTATGGCGGGTGATGCGGCGCGATTCGGCGCCCTGGTTATCCATCTCGAAAAGGTCCGACGTATATCTCTGGTTGCGGTGCAAAGATGCGCCCCGGGGGCGCCCGGTTCAACCCGGTTTCTCGCCGGCCTTGATCTCGACGGTGCCCAAAGCCTCCGAAAGGCGGGCATTGGCGCTGCCCGGGCGGGCCGGCTTCTGCTGGCTCTCGTGGGGGCTCCAACCGGTCATCACCAGGACGCGGAGCTCCATGTCCAGGTCGAGCCGGGAGAAGGCGAGAGGGAAGAATTCGCGCGGCGGAATGCGGGAGTCCCTTGCGTGCACCGCATTGCTCTCCCCCGCGGCGCGCAGGTCCGAAACCAGGCCCATGGGGCTGCGATAGATCATCGGCAGCCGTTCCTGGTCCGCGACGGGGATCGCGAAGCCGGCGCGCTGCAGCAGGCCGGCGAGGTCGCGCAGCTCGGGGAAGGGGGAGATTCGGGGCGAGACGCCGCCGCGGGTCTCCGCCTCGGCGCTGTTCAGCGCCTCGCGCAGGCCCTGGAGTGTGCCCAGGCCGGGAAGCGAGGCGAGGAACAGCCCGTCGGGCGCCAGGGCCTGACGGATCTGGATCAGCGCGCCCGGCAGGTCGTTCACCCAGTGCAGGCTGAGGCTGGACACGATCAGGTCGAAGCTGCCGGGCGCGAAGGGCAGCCATTCCTCGTCGCCGGCGACCGGCATGCCGCCCGCGCGGCGGGCCATCGCGGGGGCGAGATCCATCGAGACGACGAAGGGGATGCCGCGCGCCTTCAGCGCCGGCGCCACGGCGCCCCGCCCGCCGAGGTCGAGGGCGCGGGAGAAGCGGTGCGTCGTGTCGTCCAGCCGGTCGAGCAGGGACATCGCCGCCGCGTCCAGCACGGGGGCGACCTTGGAGACGGTCGCGGCCGCCCGCTCGCGCCGGAGGGCCACCAGGGAGCGGTCGAAGATGTCGGGCGGGTTTTCCACGTCCCCCATCTGCGACTGGTGGCGCGGAGGCGCAAGCGGGACTATCGTTCCGATGGACTAGGAGGAGCACCCCAGATGAACACAATGGATGTGAAGGCGGCCCGCACGGCCGCCGTCGCCGCGACCATCGACCGGATCCGCGAGATCGAGTCGAGCATGGGCGTCACCCGCCCGGCCCTGGAGCGCATCCGGGGGGAGCTCATGACCCTCGCCGCGCAGGAGCACCTGTTCCCGAGCGCCGAATTCCCGTCGCCGCCGAACGGCGAGAAGGGCAGCAACCGCTACCTGCTCCAGGAAGACGAGAACAACCGCTTCGCCCTCTACATGAACGCGCTGAATCCGGGCAATGCGACCAAGCCGCATGACCACACCACCTGGGCCGTGGTCGTCGCTGTCGACGGTCAGGAGCTGAACAAGGTCTACGAGCGCCTGGACGACGGCAAGGATCCGGAGCGCTGCGAGATGCGCGTCGCCGAAGAGATCATGGTCGAGCCCGGCCGCGGCATCTGCCTGATGCCGGACGACATCCACTCCATCCACACCGTGGGCACGAAGCCGACGCGGCACCTGCACATGTACGGACTGGCGCTGGAGAAGCTCGACGCCCGCCGCGCCTTCGACGACCAGACCGGCGAGGTCTCCTACTACAACAAGGGCTTCATGAAGCCGACCTCAACCGCCCCGGGCGTGAAGGCCTGATGCGTCTCGTCACGGCGGCCGATCTCAAGGCCTGGATCTCCCGCGGCGGCGAGCTCGCGATCCTGGACGCGCGCGAGGAGGGCGAGTTCGGCCATGGCCATCTCTTCTGGGCGGTGCCCTGCCCACTCTCGAAGAAGGAGCTGCGCGCCCGCGCGCTGCTGCCGCGCCAGGCGACGCGCGTGGTCTGCGTGGATGGCGGCGAAGGCCATGCGGCCAGGCTGGCCGAGTACCTGACCTCGATCGGCTATACCGACGTCCATGTGCTGAAGGGCGGCACGCCGGCCTGGAAGGCGGCCGGCTACGTCGTCTTCACCGGCGTCCATGTGCCGTCCAAGGCTTTCGGCGAATGGGTCGAGCACCATTACGGCACCGAGAGCGTCGACCCGCCGGAGCTCCAGGCGATGGTCGATTCCGGCAAGCCGATGGTCATCCTCGACAGCCGTCCGATGGACGAATACGTGAAGATGACCATCCCCGGCGCGGTGAACGTGCCGGGCGGCGAGCTGGCCTACCGCATCGGCGACCTTGTCCCTGACGCGGACACGACGATCGTCGTGAACTGCGCCGGCCGCACCCGCAGCATCATGGGCGCCGAGAGCCTGCGCCGCGCCGGCGTGCCCAACCGCATCGTCGCCCTGCGCAACGGCACCATGGGCTGGGAGTTGGCCGGCTTCACCGTCGAGCGCGGCCAGACCCGCAGCTACGCCCCCGGCACGCCGAAGAGCGCCGACCTCGCTTTGACGCGCGCCACCGCCTTCGCCTCGGAGAACGGGGTGAAGGTGATCAGCCGCGCCGCCGCCGAGGGCCTGCTGGCCGATGATAGCCGCACGACCTACGCGCTCGATGTCCGTGCGGCCGAGGAATACGCGGCCGGCCATATCCCCGGCTTCCGGCATGCGCCGGGCGGTCAGCTCGTGCAGGCGACGGACCAGTGGGTCGCCGTGCGCGGCGCCCGCGTGATCCTGGCCGACGACGACACCGTCCGCGCCCGCATGTCGGCCGCCTGGCTGCGCCAGATGGGCGGCTGGGAGGTCTATGTCGTCCAGGAGGCGATGATGGGTGCCACCGCCGCCGGCGCCTGGAAGCCCGAGGCACCGGAGGTCACGCAGGCCCCGACCGTGACGCCGCAGGCCCTTGCGGCCGAGACATCAGTGACGGTAGTGGACCTCGCGCGCTCCATCGACTTTCGCGCCGGCCACATCCCAGGCGCGGTCTGGGCGGTGCGCGGGCGCATCCCGAAGATCGACGGGCCCGTGGTCATCGCCGCGCCGGATTCGACGGCGGCGCATCTCGCCGCCGCCGAGGTGCCGGGCGCGCGCGTGCTGGAGGGTGGCGTCGCCGCCTGGAAGGCCGCCGGCCTGCCCATGGCCGCCGACCGCCAGACCCCGCCGGACGAGGCCTGCGTCGACTGGTACCTCCGCCCTTATGACCGGAATTCCGGCATCGAGGCGGCCATGCACGAGTACCTCTCCTGGGAGATCGACCTCGTCCACGAGGTCGAGCGCGACGGCGATTCGCGCTTCGGCGCCTGGTAGCGCTCACTCTCCACCTCAAGCGTCTGGGCGTCGGGATTCTCGACGCCCTGCTGCCGCCCACCTGCCTGACCTGCGAGACCCCGGTCGGCGAGCAGGGCGGCATGTGCCCCGCCTGCTTCACCCGCCTCTCCTTCGTGACCGCGCCGATGTGCGAGGTCTGCGGCGTGCCCTTCCCGCATGACGGCACCGGCTCGCGCCAGCCCGAGGGCTTCTGGTGCGAGGCCTGCGTGGCCACGCCGCCGGCCTTCTCCGCGGCCCGCGCCGCGCTGCGCTACGACGACGGCGCCAAGGCGCTGATCCTGCCCTTCAAACACCGCGACCGCACGGAACTGGCCCGGCCGCTCGCCCGCCACATGGCCCGCGCCGGCGCCGCGCTGCTGCAGGCCGCGGACCTGCTTGTGCCCGTGCCGCTGCATCGCTGGCGGCTCTTTCAGCGCCGGCACAACCAGGCGGCGCTGCTGGCCTCACAACTGTCCCGCATGTCCGGCAAGCGCTTTGACCCCATGCTGCTGCGGCGCGTGCGCGCGACGAAGCCGCTGGGCGAGCTCGGCGCGAAGCAGCGCGAGGCCGCGCTGGTCGGCGCCTTCGGCCTGGCCCCTGGGGCGGGCCGCAAGCTGGCGGGCCGGCGTGTGCTGCTGATCGACGACGTGTTGACCAGCGGCGCGACGGCCGATGCCTGCGCGCGCATGCTGCTCCAGGGAGGGGCGGCGGCGGTGGCGGTGCTGGCCGTGGCGCGCGTGCCGGATCCTCGCATCGAGCGGCAAGGCTGATTCACCCGTCGTTAACCGGAACCTGCCACTCTGGTTCAGGTAACATGGAAACGTTTCATGCCCTTCGGAAAATCGCCGACGCCGCATTCCGATTGGCCCGGCTTCCTGATCGGGCTCTTCGGGATCCTGGGTTTCGCGGCCGGCATGGCCGTCCTGTCCCAGAAGCTGGCGTGGTGACTTGAAACCTGTGCCCGGGAGACTTCTTATAGCCTCCATGGCACAGGTCGAAATTTACACCCAGGGCTTCTGCCCCTATTGCGACAGGGCCCGCGCCCTGCTGGAGCGGAAGGGCATCGAGTTCCAGGAAGTCGACGCACCTCGCGGCAGCCCGGCCCGCAAGGACGCGATCGAGCGCTCGGGCGGCCGCACGACCGTTCCGCAGATTTTCGTCAATGGGCAGTCCATCGGCGGCTCGGACGAGCTGTCCGCGTTGGACCGCGCCGGGAAGCTGGATGCCTTGCTGGCCGCGTGAAAACGCCCATCTTGTCAACGCGCTCCAGGACTCCCCATGTGAAGCCGAGATGACCGGTTGCCATCACGGCCCATCCGGTCGAGGTTCACGGGAATGATCCGCTTTTCACTTCGTTGCGAAAACGACCACCAGTTCGAGAGCTGGTTCAAGGATGGCGAGGCCTATGACCGCATGGCGGCGGTCGGCCTCATCGAATGCCCCACCTGTGGGGATGCGCATGTCTCCAAGGCCCTCATGACGCCCGCCGTCGCCAAGACGCGCGGCGTGAAGGGCCGCCCCGAGGCGGTGCCGGCCGTGCCGGACAAGGCTCCCGCGCCCAGGCCCTCCAGCGATGGCCCGCACCATGCGGCCGGCCCTATGCCGGCGCAGGTCATGGCCCTCCTGCAGCGCATGCGCCAGGAGATAGAGACGAACTGCGACTATGTCGGCCCCGGGTTCGCCAAGGAGGCCCGCCGCATCCATGACGGCGAGGTCGAGGCGCGCGGCATCTACGGCGAGGCCAGCGACGAGGAGGCCGAGGCGCTCCGCGACGATGGCATCGACATCGCGCGGCTGCCCTGGGTCCCGCGCTCGGACGGCTAGGATGCGTACCCAGATGGATCGCGGAACGATCGCCGAGGGATTTTGCGGGCTGGCCAGAAAGCGGCGCTGGCCCGATGCCTATCCATCGGGCCAAGCCGCTGACGCCGCCAGGACGCAAAAGACCCGGCGAGCGGCCGCGCAGCCGTCTGGGTACGCACTCTAATGGCGGAAGATCCCTACAAGGTCCTGGGAGTCCCGCGTGATGCCAAGCCGGAGGCGATCAAATCCGCCTATCGCAAGCTCGCGCGCAAGCACCACCCCGACCTGAATCCCGGCAAGGCCGAGGCCGAGGAGAAGTTCAAGGCTGCCTCCGCCGCGAACGATCTCCTCTCCGACCCCGAGCGTCGCGCCCGATTCGACCGCGGCGAGATCGACGCCGAGGGCCAGGAGAAGGCGCCGCCCGGGTATGGGGCAGGCCCTGGTGGTTTCGGTGCGGGTGGCTACCGCCGCCAGGCCGACCAGCCCTACGGCGCACGCTACGGCCAGGCTTCCGAGGGGCCGGCGGGCATGGATGCCGGCATGTTCGAGGACCTCTTCGCCGATGTCTTCGAGGCCCGGCGCCGTGCCGAGACGGGACCACGCCGCGGCACGGACGAATCCTATCGGCTGAACGTCGCCTTCCTCGACGCGGTGCGCGGCGCCACGCGCCAGCTCACCCTGCCGGACGGCAAGGCGCTCAGCGTGAAGATCCCGCCCGGCGTGGTGTCCGGCCAGGTGCTGCGCCTGCGCGGCCAGGGCGGGCCCGGCCGCAACGGCGGCCCCGCCGGCGACGCGATGATCGAGCTGGAGGTCGCGGAGCACGCCTTCCTCACCCGCGACGGCAACGACCTGCGCATGGAACTGCCGGTGACGCTGAAGGAGGCCGTGCTCGGCGGCCCCGTCGTCGTGCCGACACCCTTCGGCGAGCTTCGCATGAACCTGCCGGCGGCCAGCGACAGCGGCCGCACGATCCGCCTGCGCGGCAAGGGCGTGGCCGAGCACGGCCAGCGCCCGGCCGGCGACCTCTTCCTCACGCTCCGCGTGACGATCGGCAAGCCGGATGCCGCGCTGGAGGAATTCCTCCGCGGCTGGGAACCGGAAAACGCGGAGGACCCCCGCGCCGGCATGGAGTTCGGGGAATGATCACCCTCGACATCCTCCGCGCGCGCTTCACCGCGCTCCGCGAGGATGACCTCCAGCGCTGGATCGGCGAGGGCCATGTCCGCGCCGAGCGGCAGGCGGACGACCTGGTCTTCCAGGAGATCGACGTCGAGCGCGTCCGCCTCATCCTCGAGCTGCGCGACGTGATGCAGGTGAACGAGGAGGCGCTGCCCGTCGTCCTCTCCCTGCTGGACCAGCTCTACGCCCTGCGCCGCCGCCTGCGCGACCTCGGCGCGCTGGAGGGTTAGGGGCCGAGCCGTTTTTCCGCTCCGGCCCCGCTGCTTCCCCCATCCCGGCACGGGCTGCGGCAGCTGCAGGCCGGAATTGACCGCATGCCTCGCGAAGCAGAAAATCCCGGCCTGATGCGTCACTTCCCCGCCTTTCTGGACCTCGCAGGCCGGCCGGTGCTCCTCCTCGGACAGGGCGAGGCGCTCGCAACCAAATCCGCGCTGCTGCACGCCGCCGGCGCGCAACTGCGCGAGGCCGTGCGCTTCGAGGAAGCCCTGCTCGACGGCTGCGCCATGGCGGTCGCCGCCGGTGCGCCGGAGGAAGACCTGCGCGCCCTGCACGAGGCCTGCCTGCGCCGCGGCATCCCCGTGAACGTGGTGGACCGGCCGGAGCTGTGCAGCTTCATCACGCCCGCCATCGTCACGCGCGACAGCATCACCATCGGCATCTCCACCGGCGGCGCGGCGCCCGTGCTGGCCCGGCTGATCCGCCAGAAGGTCGAGGCCGCGCTGCCGCCGCTCATCGGGCGCGTCGCCGCGCTGGGCCAGCGCTTCCAGCAGGCCGTCCGCGCGCGCCTGCCCAACCTTCCCGCGCGCCGCAGCTTCATGGAGCGCGCGCTGACCGGCGAGCCCGCCGAGCTGGCCCTCAGTGGCCGCCAGTCCGAAGCCGAGGCCGTCTTCGCGAGGATGCTGGAGACCGCCGACGCCGCGCCGCGCGGCTTCGTCCAGCTCGTCGGCGCGGGGCCGGGCGCGGCCGACCTCCTCACGCTCCGCGCCCTGCGCGCGCTGGGCGAGGCCGACGTCATCGTCCACGATCGCCTCGTCAGCGCGGAGGTGCTCGTCCTCGCCCGCCGCGACGCGCGCCGCATCTTCGTCGGCAAGAAGCGCGCCCTGCATTGCGTGCCGCAGGAGGGCATCAACACCCTGCTCGTCGAGCTGGCGCGCGAGGGGCTGCGCGTGGTGCGCCTC
>JAQGHZ010000251.1 GCA_028291485.1 Rubritepida sp.
ACGCCGCGGTGCCGATGGGCGCGGTCGCGATCAACGAGGAGATCTACGACACCATCGTGAAGGGCACGGAAGCGGGCATCGAGTTCTTCCACGGCTACACCTATTCGGGCCATCCGCTGGCGGCCGCCGCCGCGATCGCGGCCATCGACATCCATGTCCGCGAGGATCTGGCGGGCCGGGTTAAGTCGATCGAGCCCTATTGGGAAGCGGCGTCGCACGCCATGAAGGCCGCGCCGAACGTGATCGACATCCGCAACTACGGCCTGATCGCGGGCATCGAGCTGAAGTCCCGCGAGGGCAAGCCGGGCGACCGCGCCACCCAGGTCTTCCGCCGCTGCTTCGACGACGGGCTGCTGGTGCGCGTGACGGGCGACATCATCGCGCTGAGCCCGCCGCTCATCATCGAGAAGAGCCATGTGGACCGCATCTTCACCACGCTGGCGGATGCGATCCACAAGGAAGCGGCCTGAGCCATCGTGCCCGGCAGGACCCTCAGCGATCCTGCCGGACGTGTGCCTGACCCTATATTTTCCGGCGGCATCGCTCCGGCATGCCCTGGCGAGAAGTGCCGAGCCGAAGCCGTGGCGGCCGGGAAAGCCGTTCCCGTCAGATCGGCTCGGCGTGCAGAGCCTCGCACCAATGCTCCACTCGCGCCCGCAGAGCGCGCTCGCGCCCATAGGAAATCTCGTCGACATCCACCCGCTCGAGGACGGCGAAGGCGAAGCCGTCGGCACCTTGTTCTCGCCAGGCGGACTGGAGGGAGCGGTGCGGATCGCTGCCCTGACGCAGCGTGAAGGACAGGCGGTTCCAGATCGTCGCCAGATCCGGAGCGCTTCCCACCCATTGCTGCCCCGTCGCCGGACAACGGACGATATAGACGCCCGTGGCGACCTTGCGTTCCTTGTAGGCCGCCACGACCGCCTTCCTGTGCTCTCGCTGCAAGTTCCATCCTCCGCTTCGCGGAACCATCCCGCGTTCGGGATCCGCTCCGGCAATTTACACCCGGTAATATTTGCATCAATGATTTTACCCGGGTATTATGAGCCTGCCTCCGTGGAACCCTCATGCCCGATTTCCTGTCCAAGCCTTGCACCGCGTTCCAGGGAACGAGCTGCCTCGCCCGAGGTCCGCTGATCGACGTTGCCCTGACGGTGAAGGCGGCGATGGAGGCCAGCCCTGCCTCACCCTTCCTGACCTTCGAGGATGCGACCGGGACCGTGGTGGATCTCGACCTGAGAGGCACGGCCGCCGAAATCGTCGCGCGCCTGGCGCATCGTGCGGAGATGGCAGCTCTTCCGAGCCGGCCGCCGGATCAGCCGGCCACGAAGGATGAGAGCCCGGTTCAGGGCCGCGGCCGGCCGAGACTGGGCGTGGTCGCGCGGGAGGTGACCTTGCTTCCCCGGCACTGGGACTGGCTTGCCTTGCAGCAGCGCAGCGCGTCGCAGACGTTGCGCCGGCTGATCGACGAAGCCCGGCGCGATGACGCTGGCCGGAGCGAGGCGCGCGCCGCGCAGGCGGCCGCCTATAAGTTCCTTTCGAGCATGGCCGGCAACCTCGCGGGTTTCGAGGAGGCCACGCGCGCCCTGTTCGCCGGCGATCGTGACGGTTTCGCGGGAAACGCGGCGACCTGGCCGCCGGACATCCGGACCTATGCGCAGACGCTCATGAGGAACCGAACGGGCGAATCGGGAAATGGAGAGGCGCCCGAAAGCCGGGCGACGTCACCGAAACCAGATTGACGCGCCGAACCGATCGATGGGCCCGTCAACGGGCTGACCACGAACGAACGAGGACGACGAGATGAGCCCAACCACAGACACCGCGGTGACCGACGAATGGATCGAGATGCGCGGCCTGCGCTTTCATTTCCGCGACTGGGCCTCGAGGCGCACGGGTGCCCCAAGTCTGGTTCTTCTGCACGGCTATACGAGTCATGCGCGATCCTGGGACGCCTATGCCGAGGCCATGACGGATCGCTATCGCGTGCTGGCGTTGGATCAGCGCGGCCATGGCGAGACGGGCTGGGCGGCAGCCGACCAGTACGGCATCGACGAGATGACCGGGGATCTGGAGGTGCTCGTACGGGCCTTGGGCGTGGAGACCTTCACGCTGCTCGGCCTGTCCATGGGCGGGATGGTGGCGATGGAATATGCCGGCCGCCGTCCGGCAGCGCTCGCCGCCTGCGTGATCGTCGATATAGGTCCGGAGATCGAGCGCTCAGGCTCCAGTCGCATCCAGGCGAACGTCGCGGCGACCGATGTCTTTGCCAGCCGCGAGGAGGCGTTCGCGACGGCGCGGGTGGCGAATGCCCTACCGCCGGAGCCACTCCACCGGCACCGCTCCGATACCAGCCTGATGCGCACCGAAGACGGACGCTGGACCTATCGCTATGATCGGATCCTGCGTTCGCCACGGAATTTTCGGTGGCGGGATGCCGAGACGGCATGGACATCCTGCGCGAAGATCAACGTGCCGACGCAAATCATACGGGGCGAATTCTCCGACATTCTCTCGCCGCGGATCGCGGAGCTCATGGCGCGGACCATCCCCCAGGCGCGGCTCCGCGTGGTCGGCAATGCCGGCCATGGCGTGCCTCTCGACGCTCCCGATGGTTTCCTCGCCGCGACGCGCGAATTCCTGGAGGGCTGACGGCAGGGGCCCCGTCTCCCAGGCGCAGCACGACCGTCCGTGGTCGGGCCATGCGCCGCCCGCAGCCCTGGCCAGGCGGCCCTTTGCCCTTTGACCGCCCTGCACCATATTGCGGCCGAAGCATTTTCCCCGGAGTTCCCCCCAGATGAGCGACACCGCCGCGCCCGTCCCCGTCACCGTCCTCACCGGCTATCTCGGCGCCGGCAAGACCACGCTGCTCAACCGCATCCTCACCGAGAACCACGGCAAGAAATTCGCCGTCGTGATCAACGAGTTCGGTGAGCTCGGCGTGGACAACGACCTCGTCGTGGACGCCGACGAGGAAGTCTTCGAGATGAACAACGGCTGCATCTGCTGCACCGTGCGCGGGGACCTGATCCGCATCCTCTCGGGCCTGATGAAGCGCCGCGAGAAGTTCGACGGCATCATCGTCGAGACCACCGGCCTCGCCGACCCGGCCCCCGTCGCCCAGACCTTCTTCGTCGACGAGGACGTGAAGAAGGCCACCCGCCTCGA
>JAQGHZ010000259.1 GCA_028291485.1 Rubritepida sp.
GGGGGACAAAGTCCCCCGCCCTTCCGACCCTCGCGTCCCGGACAGGAGACGTCACGCGAAGCCGAGCGTCCCGGCAATGCCGCCTTCCTGCGCCAGCGTGCCGAGCTTCTTCCACGTGGCGTCCTCGATCTCGATGCCTTCGGCGCCGCGCTTCTGCTCCTGCCTGTGCTCGACCTCGCCGGGGTAGAGCACGCCGCTGCTGCCCTTGGCCGGCGGCGTGTCCTTCAGGTAGTGCGCGAAATCCGCGACATCCTTGCGGAAGGCGAGGAGCGGCCGGAACGCCTCGACCTTGATGGCGATCAGGAAGCAGCCGTCATTGTGCCGCCCGGAGGGCTCCACGCCGAAGCCCAGGCCGGTCAGGATGCCGCAGAACACCTCGCCCATCGCGGCGAGCGCGGTCCCCTTGTAGCCCTCGCCCGGCCCGCCCAGCGGCAGCAGCGCGCCGCCGGCGATCTTCTTGGGATCGGTCGAGAGCTCGCCATCCTTGTCGACGATCCAGCCCAGCGGAACCTCCTGCCCGCGCGCCTCGGCGAGCTTGATCTTGCCCATCGCCACGGCCGAGGTGGCCATGTCCATGCAGAAGGGTCCGTCGAGATCCGACGGCACCGCCATCGCCCAGGGATTGGTGCCGAGCCGCGCCTCGCGGCCGCCGAAGGGGGCCACGCCCTTCGGCGAGCGCCCGGAATCCGCCCAGGCCATGCCGATCATGCCGGCACGCGCCGCCATCAGCGGATAGCTCGCCAGGCGGCCGACATGGCCCTGACGAAAGACCGTGCAGGCGGCGATGTTGCTCTTCTCCGCCTTCTCGATGGTGAGCTGCATCGCCTTCTCGTTGATCACGTAGCCGAAACCCCAGTTGCCATCGATGACGGTCGTGGTCGGGCTCTCCTGCACGATGGTGAAGGGCGCGCCGGGGACGATCTGGCCGGCGCGCACGCGGTCGATGTAGTTCGGCAGCATGATGACGCCGTGGCTGTCATGGCCGGCGAGGTTGGCGTTGACCACGTGGCGGGCGACGGTCGAAGCCTCGTCCTCCGGCACGTTGTTGGCCATCAGAAGTGCCTTGCCGATCTCGCGCAGGCGTTCGGCTGGAACCTTTGGCATAGAGTTTCTCCCTTTGTTTTGAAGTCCGATTACTGGGCCGCCAGCGCGGGCTGCCAATCTCCGCGCGTGGCGCGCGGCAGGCCGAGATGGTCGCGCAGCGTCGTGCCGCTGTAGTCCTTGCGGAACAGCCCGCGCCGCTGAAGCTCGGGGACGACATGCTCCACGAAATCGCTGTAGCCGCCCGGCATCACCGCCGCCGAGACGACGAAGCCGTCGCAGGCCTGGCCGGTGAACCACTCCTCCATCTGGTCGGCGACCTCCTTCGGGCCGCCCACCATGTCCATGCGCGGCCGGCCGCGGCCGCTGCCGACGATGAAGTCGCGCACCGTCGGGTTCTTCTTGCCGGTCCTCTGCACCACACGGTCGCGCATCGCCTGCATTCCCTGGATGCCGGCCATCTCCTCGTCGCTGAAGGGCTCGTCCATGCCCTTGGAGGCGAAGTCGAAATTCAGCGCTTCGGACAGCAGCGACAGCGCGTCGATCTCCAGCGGCAGCCGCGCGATCAACGCCGCCTTGTCCTCCGCCTCGGCCTTCGTGGCCGCTGATATCGGGTTGCAGAGCGTCGCCACCTTCACATGGTCGCGGTTGCGTCCCGCGGCGGCGACGGCGTCCTTGAAGGCCTTGTATTCCCGCTGGCCCGAGGCGAGGTCGTGATAGGCGACGAAGACGAGTTCGGCCCATCGCGCCGAGAAAGCCTTGCCGCGGCCGCTGCTGCCGGCCTGGATCACCACCGGCCGCCCTTGCGGGCTGCGCGGGACGGTGAAGGTGCCGTGGCTCTGCAGGTAGTTCCCCTTGAAGTTCAGCCGATGCACCTTGTGGCCGTCGCCGAAGCGGCCCGTGGCCTTGTCGACGATCAGGGCGTCGTCCTCCCAGGCGTCCCAGTGGGACTGCACCACCTCCACGAATTCGTCGGCCCGGTCGTAGCGCGCGTCATGCGCCATCGTCTCGGCGTGGCCCATATTCGCCGCCTCGCCATCGTTCAGCGAGGTCACCACGTTCCATGCCGCGCGACCGTTGCTCATCAGGTCCAGCGTCTGGAAGACGCGGGCGACATGGAAAGGCTCGAAATAGGTGGTGGAGGCGGTCGAGCCCAGCCCGAGGCGCTTCGTCACCGCCGCCATCATGGTGAGCGTCACCACCGGGTCCATCTTCACGCAGCGGATGCCGTGCTCGATGGTGTGGACGTGGTCGGCGCCGAACCGGTCCGGCATTGAGAGCCGGTCGTCGAAGAAGCCGAGGTCGAACTTTCCCCGCTCGAGGATGCGCGCGATCTCCTGGAAATAATCGGCGGTCAGGAAATCCGTCCGGCTCTCCGGATGACGCCACGAACTGGCGAAGATCGTGCAGTTCTGCGCCTGCAGAAAGCCGACGAGATGCATCTGACGCTGCGCCATTCGCGCTTCCTCCGGTTTGGGCGGCCCATCCCATGGCACTATCGCAGCCCCCGCAAGCCCCCGGCCGTCGATGCCGAAGCCCGGGCGGGTGCCGCCGGAGATACTGGCGAGGCCAACACGCGCCCCCTACCAAGGCGGGGCCGGCCGGATGACGTTCGGTTCGGCGGCCGGCATGCGGCGGGCATCTGCAGGACGGATGCGGTGACGAATCCGTGCCGGTGCCTTCCTGGCGACGCGGATCAGCGATAGCTTTCCACATAAGGAACATCACCGAGGAAGCTCCATGACCGCCCCCGAACGTATGCGCGCCCTTCTGGCCAAACCCGATTTCGTCACCATGCCCGCCGTCTGGGACGGGCTGACGGCCAAGCTCACCGCCGGCGCGGGCTTCGCGACCGCCTTCCTGTCCGGCTCCTGCGTGGCGGCCAGCCGGCTCGGCGGTCCTGACCTCGACCTGATCTCCTTCGGCGAGATGTCCGACAGCTTCAACATGGTGCGCGGCGCCGCGCCCGACCTGCTGGTCCTGGCCGACGGCGATCACGGCTACGGCAATGCAATGAACGTGCAGCGCACGGTGCGCGCCTATGGGCGTGCGGGCGCGGCCGCGATCCTCATCGAGGACAAGATCACCCCGCGCGAGCTCACCGCCGCCGGCAAGCCGTGCCTGCCGCGCGAGGAGGCGCGCATGAAGCTCCGCGCCGCCGTGGAGGCCGCGAAGGAGTCCGGCATCCTGGTCATGGCGCGCACCGACTGCCGCCCGACCCAGGGCATCGACGAGGCCGAGGCCCGCATCCGCATGTTCTTCGACGAGGGCGCGGACATCCTCTTCCTCGACAGCCCCGCCGACGACAGCGAGTTCCAGCGCGCCGTCGCCGCGGCGCAGGGGCGGCCCTCCTTCGCCGTGCTCTCGCCCGGACCGGGCCGGCGCATCCCGAACCGCGAGGAGGCGATCGCGCTCGGCATCAAGATCGGCACCTATCCGACGGCGATGCTTTCCGCAGCCATCGCCGGCGTGAAGGACGGGCTCGCGGCCCTGGCCGCCGGTGGCGCGGAATCGTCCATGGCGCTGCCGGCGGCCGAGTTGCGCACGACGCTCGGCTACGGCGACTACGACAAGGATGCCAAGCCCTTCCTCATCAAGGGCTGACGTCCATCGACGGAGGCGTGGCCGGCTTTGCCGGACCACGCTTCAGGGAGGCGGAGACACATCCGCCCCCGGGGAGAAGAAGCGGAGGCGAGAATGGTCCTGCAAAGCAGGCGTTCGTGGTTGCGCGCAGGAGCCGGCATCGCCGCTCTCTCCGCCGGGACACTCCACGCGGCCGACTGGCCCACGCGGCCCATCACGCTCGTCGTCCCCTGGGCGCCGGGTGGCGGCACGGATGCGGTGGGACGCGCGCTCGGGCGCGGGCTCGCCGCGAAGCTGGGCGTGCCGGTGCCGGTGATGAACCGGCCCGGCGGCAATGGGACCATCGGCCATGTGGCGATCCGCGACGCGGCGCCGGACGGCTACACGATCGGCTTCATCACGCCACAGCTCATCACCGGGCCGCTGCTGGGATCGGTGCCGATCACCTGGCCACAGGTGCAGCCCCTCGCGCTGATCAACACCGATGCCGGCGCCATCACCGTCGGAGCCCAGAAGCCCTGGCGGACGCTCACGGAATTCGTGGAGGAGGGCCGCCGCAATCCGCGCACCCTGCGCGTGGGCAATAGCGGCCAGGGCGGCGCCTGGCACCTGACGGCGCTGGAGCTGGAGAAGAAGGCGGGGATCGAGCTGATCCACGTGCCCTATGCCAGCGCGGGCCCCGCCCTGCAGGATCTGGTGGGCGGGCATATCGACGCGGTGAGCTTCAGCGCGGTCGAGGCGCGGACGCCGGTCACCGGCGGGCAGGCGCGGATGATCGCCGTCGCCGCGCCGGAACGGCTGGGCACCTACCCCAACGTGCCGACCGCGAGGGAGCAGGGCTTCGACGTCGACGTCAGCACCTGGCGCGGGCTGGCGACCTCAACAGGCACGCCGGCGCCCATCCTGGCCCGGCTGGAGGAGGCCGTGCAGGAGGTCCTGCGAGATGAGCTCTTCGCGAATTTCATGTCCCAGCAGGGCTTCGGCCTGCGATTCCTGGACGCGGCAGCCTTCGGCACCTTCCTGGCCGAGCAGGACACGAAGTACCGGACGTATTTCGGGAACTAGGCGTCGGCTTGACCAGGGGTCGCGTCATGATGGACGATGACGGTGTGAACCTCTGCAGCACCAAGCCCGCGAAGTCGAAAAAAGTCCCCGTCACGGGGACCAGGGATCTTCGCGCGCGGTAAAAACCGCAGCGTTTCAGGATCGAATTGGACCCCGCCGGGAGCGGGGTCGGTTGAAGTCCCCTCTCCGGCTTTACGAAGGAGACGGACTTCCATGCAAACCCATCATTCAGTCCTGCACGGCGTGTGGCTGCCGCTCGTCACGCCGTTCCGCGACGGCGCGCTCGACGAGACATCCTTGCGACGGCTGGTGCGGCACTATGCCGAAGAGCCGATCGACGGCCAGATCCTGGCCGCCACGACCGGCGAGGGCATGACCCTGGACGAGGAGGAGGTCGAGCGCCTCGTCGCTCTGGCCGCGGCCGAGCTGGCGGCAATCGGCAAGCACCTGCCGATCT
>JAQGHZ010000398.1 GCA_028291485.1 Rubritepida sp.
CCACGACCGGCCTGCCGATCAACACGTCGGGTCAGACCGAGAATATCGCGGGCACCTTGCCCACGAGCACCACCTCGACGAACAACATCGCTCGCCTCAGCAAGTTCGACATCTCGACCGACGCCGGCATCGACGTCATCGTGAGCGGCAAGCTGGCCAACGGCCTGACCTACGGCGCGCAGATCTCGCTGAACAGCAACGGCATCGAAGGCCGTCAGATCGTCCAGCAGCGCGCCAGCGCCGGCAAGACGACCGTCGCCGTCGACGAGATGTACGCCTACATCGCGCATCCGCGCTTCGGCCAGGTCCGCTTCGGTGACGAAGACGGCGTCATGGGCGGCTTGATGAACTCGGGCTGGGTCCAGGGCTTCGGTACGGGCGGCGTGCACGGTTCGTGGGAAAGCTTCGTGACCCGCCAGGCTGGCGCCCGTACGACGACGGCTCCGGGCGGCATCGGTGACAGCTCCAAGATCATCTACATGTCCCCGCAGTTCTTCGGCTTCGACTTCGGCGCGAGCTTCTCGCCGAATGCGAACGTCGGCGAGGACGTCGGCTGCCCGAGCAGCTCCAATTCCGGCTACTGCGACAGCGCCTATGCCTTCTCCGGCGCCCGTAACTTCGGCATCTACGCCGCGGGTCCCGAGCAGGCCGTCAAGCGCAATGAGATCCAGGCCGCCCTCCGCTGGCGTGGCAACCTGGCCGGCGTCGGCCTGGCCGCGACGGTCGGTTACATCGGCTCCGGCGCCGCGCGCGACATCTCGACCGCCGGCACCCAGTCCCGTGTGTTCAATGGCCTGAACATCTGGCAGATCGGTGCGCAGGCGAGCGCCTATGGCTTCACCGTCGGCGCGAACTGGACCTACGGCGACTACAACTACTTCTGGGGCAACACCATGCGTGGTGATCGTCCGGGCGAGCAGTTCACCGTCGGCGCCCAGTACACGGCCGGCCCCTTCACGATCGGCTCGAATTTCGTGACCGGCCTCTTCGAGGGTAGTAGCCGGAGCACCTTCAGCGACAGCACGACGGGTCCGATCACGCAGACCACCTGCCGTCCGGCGGCCGCAGGCGTGTCCAACACCTGCGCCGGCATGCGCCGTTGGGGTATGTCCGTCGGTGGCAACTACCGCCTCGCCCCCGGCATGGACTTGATCGCCGAGTGGGTTCACTACTCGGTCCGCGAGCAGGGCCGCGACCTCGACGCGAACCGCCCCGGCATCCAGAGCCGTGGCTTCGAGGACGTGTTCATCCTGGGTACGCGTATCGCTTTCTGAGGCTCGTCACTCTTCGTGACGGATCGGGGCGACAGGGAAACCTGTCGCCCCTTTTCTTTTGCAAGCCCCTCCCCTAGAAGCGCAGCCATGACACACGCCACCCGTCCGATTCTCGCGCTCGGCTTCAGCCTTGTCGTCCTCGCGGCCTGCCAGGGCGGGCGACAGGTCCGCAACGACGAATACGGCACCGACAGTGCCCGAGAGCTCACGCTCCGGCAGACCGGCTCGAACCCGACGAGCTCGGGCATCGTGGTCTTCGGCGTCGACCGCTCGCGCGAGGCGCAGGGCGGCGGCGGCGGCGGGACCGGCCCCAATGCGGGCGGCGGCGGGATGACCGTGAACGCCTATCTCTGGCGCGCCACGCTCGACACGCTCTCCTTCATGCCGCTGGCCAGCGCCGATCCCTTCGGCGGCGTGATCATCACCGACTGGTACTCGCCGGCCCAGGCCGACGGCGAGCGCTTCAAGGCCACCGCCTATGTGATCGGCCGCCAGCTTCGCTCCGACGGCGTGCGCGTGCAGGTCTTCCGGCAGGTGAACCGGAATGGCGTCTGGGTGGACGCGGCGGCTTCGACAGCGACGAATTCCGAGATGGAAGACCGTGTCCTCGCCCGCGCCCGCGAGCTGCGGAGCCAGTCGGCGGGTCGCTGACCGAGTTTTCCACGCGCGGCATGCCTGCCTGCGCGTGATGCCGCCTTGAGGTGACGGCGGGGCGGCTCTATTCAAGGTCGTCATGCCCGATACGCCCCAACACGTCATCGCCGCGGCTGCGGCCGCCGATCGCTACGACTTCGCCGCCGCCGAGCCGCGCTGGCAGGAGGCCTGGGACGCTGCGTCCTGCTTCTCCGTGCCCGACGTGCCGCCGGCCGGCGCGAAGAAGTACTACGTCCTCGAGATGTTCCCGTACCCCTCGGGCAAGATCCACATGGGGCATGTGCGCAACTACACGCTCGGCGACGTGGTGGCCCGCTACAAGCGGGCGCGCGGGCATCTGGTGATGCACCCGATGGGCTGGGACGCCTTCGGCCTGCCCGCCGAGAACGCGGCCCGCGAGCGCGGCACGCATCCCGCCGCCTGGACCTACGCCAACATCGCCAACATGCGCACCGAGCTGAAGCGCATGGGCCTCTCGCTGGAATGGGCGCGCGAGTTCGCCACCTGCGATCCCGAGTACTACGGCCAGCAGCAGAAGCTCTTCCAGGACTTCCTGGCCGCCGGCCTGGTCGAGCGGAAGGAGAGCTGGGTCAACTGGGATCCGGTGGACGGCACGGTGCTGGCCAACGAGCAGGTGATCGACGGCAAGGGCTGGCGCTCCGGCGCGCCCGTCGAGAAGAAGCTGCTGAGCCAGTGGTTCTTCGCCATCACGAAGTTCGCGCCCGACCTGCTGGAGAGCCTCGCCACGCTCGATCGCTGGCCCGAGCGCGTCCGCCTGATGCAGGCCAACTGGATCGGCCGCAGCGAGGGCGCGCGCGTGCGCTTCCAGTTGGCGCGCGAGAGCCTGGACGTCGTGGGTTCCAATTCCGGTGCCGTCGCACTGACGACAGCCGAGCCCGCCCCGGTCGACGGCATCGCGGAGGTCGAGGTCTTCACCACGCGGCCGGACACGCTGTTCGGCATGTCCTTCCTAGCCGTCGCGGCCGAGCATCCGCTGGCCGCCGCCGCCGCGGCGCGCGACCCGGCCGCGGCCGCCTTCGTCGCCGAGTGCCGCAGCCAGGGCACCAGCGAGGCCGTCATCGAGCAGGCCGAGAAGCGCGGCTACGACACCGGCTTCCGCGTCGCGCACCCCTTCATCGAGGGCGCGACCTACCCGGTCTGGATCGCCAATTTCGTGCTGATGGAATACGGCACGGG
>JAQGHZ010000416.1 GCA_028291485.1 Rubritepida sp.
AGCGTCGCGTCGCGATGGCGGAGGGCGGCGAGCAGCCGGGCCCCGAGGATGTCGCCCGAAGCCTCGCCGGCGGCGATGTAGATGAGTGTCATGCGAAGACGGCCAATGTGCTGCGCGGCGCGGGTTCGGCGGGCCAGTCGCGGTGGTTGCGCACGGCGCCGTCGGCGCGCACCGCCTCCAGCTGCGCGGGATCGAGGGCCGCGAAGAGCAGGCCGGGCGTGTCGTAGGCGAGTTCGGCGACCACGCCGTCGGCGGAAAAGCCCCGGTCCACCGGGCCGTAGATGCCGGCCGCGCCGTGGTTCTCGTCGAGCGCCACCGAGCCCTCGAAGCCGCCCAGCGTGGGCGCGACGGCGATGAAGCACTGGTTCTCCATGGCCCGCGCCTGGGCGCCGATCCGCACACGGTTGAAGCCGTGACCGGTGTCGGTGCAGGTGGGGACAAGGATCAGCCAAGCGCCGGCCTCGACCTGGGCGCGCACGAGATCGGGGAATTCCGCGTCGTAGCAGACGGCGATGCCGATCACGCCCCAGGGCGTTTCGAAGACCTGGGGTGGCGCGCCGGACGAGACGCCCCAGTGCTCGGTTTCGAAGCGTGTCATGCGGCACTTGTCCTGCATCGCCACGCGGCCATCCGGCGCGATGAGCGGGGCGCGGTTCACGATGGTGTCGCCCGCGCGCATGGGCAGCGTGCCGGGCTGCAGCCAGATGCCGTGCCGCATCGCGGCGCCGCGCATGGCGGCGAGGATCGCGTCCGATGCCTCGACCATGGCGCGCAACTCTGTCCCCGCATCCGGTGCGTTGCGGCCGGCGAGCGCGGCCCCCAGCTCGACGCAGGCATATTCCGGCATGAGGACGAGGTCGGCCCCGCCCGCCTTCGCCGCGGCGACCCAATGGCCCAGCTTCGCCGCATACGCGGCCACGCTCGCGGTCGGCTCGACCGGCCAGGCGAGCGCGGCGAGCGTCAGGGGCATCAAAGCGCCTTGATCCAGAAGGAGAGGGCGTGCGGCGTCTCGGCCTCGTCGCCGACCTCTCGCCAGCGGAAGACGCAGGACAGTTCGGGGTGGTGCGTGTAGCCGCGCCTGCCCCAGAAGCCGTCGAGCGGCGTGTGGTCGGCCGGCTTGCGCGGATCGTTGATGTTGCGCACCACGGCGCAGAAGGTGGCGAGGGGCAGCTCCAGGCACCTCGCATGCGCCTCGCGCGCGACGAAGAAGGCGACGCCGGCGCCCTGGCCGCGATAAGCCTTCAGCAGCACGGATTCCCCGAAATAGCAGTGGTCCGCCGGGTTGCGGCCCGCCGCCTCGAAGGCCGTGCGGACGGGGCCGTGCGTCGCCGTCATGGGCTGCGCCGTGGCGGCGCCGACGATGGTGTCGCCGTCCCAGGCGAGAATGATCGCGGAGGCCTCGTCCTCGGTGTAGTGGCGCAGATAGCGCGCCTCGTCCTCCGCCTCGCCGCGATAGAGGTAGGGCCAGTCGCAGAAGACTTCGCTGCGCAGTCGGGCGAGGGCCGGGACATGCGGCAGCGCCGCCTCGCCGGTGACGGTCTCGATACGAAGGCTCATGCGTGGGCGGCCTCGAGGAAGGCGCGCAGCCCGTCCTCCACCACATCAGGATCGAGATCGCGCAGGATGAAGACGATCCGGCTGGAGCGGTCGTCGCCCTCGGGCCAGGCGTCCAGAAGCTGCGGCGGATGAAAGCTGTGCTGCACGCCGTGCATCACCACGGGGCCGGGCTGGCCGCGCAGGTTCAGAATCGCCTTCATGCGCAGCACGTGCTGGCCCTGGGTGACGGCGAGCATCTCCAGATAGGAGGCCAGCCCCTCCCAGGGCAGCGGCTCGGTGAAGCGCAGGCAGGTGGCGCGGATGCGGGCATCGTGCCGGTTCACGTCGTGCCCGTTCACGTCGTGGTGGTGATGGTGGTGATGATGCGCGGTGGCCGCGATCCAGCCTTCGATGTCCGGGAGCTTGCCGTCGCCGGAGAAGGGGCCGGCGTCGATCAGCGCGGAGGCCTCGACTGCGCCCACCAGGATCGGCGCGATGGGGTTCAGCGCCTCCAGTCGTTCCCGCAGCGCGGCCACATCCTCGGGCGTCGCGAGGTCGGTCTTGGTCAGCACGATCCGGTCCGCCACCGCCGCCTGCCGCAGGGCCTCGGGCTGGGCGTCGAGCGTGGCCATGCCGTTGACGGCGTCGACCAGCGCCACCACGCCGTCCAGCCGGTACTGCCGCAGCAGCCAGGGGTCGGACATGAGCGTCTGCAGGATGGGCGCGGGGTCGGCGAGGCCGGTGGTCTCGATCACCACGCGGCGGATCTCCTGGGGCCGGTCCGCGAGGTCGCGCAGGGCGCGCGACAGGTCGCCGCGGATGGTGCAGCAGAGGCAGCCCGCCGCCAGCAGCACGGCGTCCTCGTCCAGCCGCTCGACCAGAAGGTGGTCCAGCCCGATCTCGCCGAACTCGTTGATGAGCACGGCGGTCTGCGCCATCTCCGGCTGCCGCAGCAGCCGGTTCAGCAGGGTGGTCTTGCCGGCTCCGAGGAAGCCGGTCAGCAGCGTGACGGGGATCTGGCTCATGCGCCGTAGAGGCTTTCCGGGCTGACCAGCGGCGCCGTCAGCTCCATCAGCGCGTCCTCGCGCGGCGCGAGATAAAAGCAGCTCCGTCGGCCCGTGTGGCAGGCGACGCCCTTCTGGTCGACCAGCAGCAGCAGCGTGTCGCCGTCGCAGTCCACGCGCAGGTCCACCACCGCCTGCACCTGGCCGGAGCTCTCGCCCTTGCGCCAGAGCCCGCCGCGGCTGCGGCTCCAGTAGCAGGCGCGGCCGGTCTCCATCGTTTCGGTGAGCGACTCGGCGTTCATCCAGGCCATCATCAGCACCTCGCCCGTGTCGTGCTGCTGGGCGAGGGCCGGGACGAGCCCCTTCGCGTCGAAATG
>JAQGHZ010000438.1 GCA_028291485.1 Rubritepida sp.
TGCTGTCCGCGAGCAGCGGGAACACCGCGAAGCCCTCCGCCGCGAAGCGGATCGCGTATTGCGCGACATCGCCGAAACCCATGGTGCCATGGCGCTCCAGCGCGGTGATCCAGGCATCCGGCGCGGCCGGCACGACCGTGCGCCGCACGCCGCTCGGGATTTTTCCACCGTGCTCGCGCAGGAAGATGTCCGCCGGGAGGCTGCGCGGCCAATGGCCGAGACCGGCGATGGTCTCGACCGTGCCGTCGGCCATGCGGATCATGATCGGCGCCACGCCCGCGACGTTCACGAGGTCGGGCAGCAGCACGCCGAGCGCGATGCCGGCGGCGCAGCCGGCATCCACGGCATTGCCGCCGGCCTCCAGGACGGCATGGCCCGCCGTGGCCGCGAGGTAGTGGCCGGCGCTCACGGCGTGGCGGGGGCCGCTCAGGGTGGGGCGTGTGGCGAAGCTCATGGGGCGTTCTCCGGTCTGGCCTGGAAGGCGACGAGTTGCTCGTCCATGCGCGGCGTGTAGGTGATGCCGCGCCGCGCGACGGCGATGGTGACCTGATTGTAGAGCGGGATGGCGCCGAGCAGCGAGACGCCCCGGCGCATGGCCTCACGCAAGGCCTCCTCGCGCCCGGGATCCATGCGCACCATCGCGGCCTCGATCATGTGGTCGAGCTCGGCATCGGTGAAGCTGCCGCGGTTGCCGATGCCAAGCCCGAGTTCGCGGTTCCGGCTGTGCAGCACGGTCGCGAGCAGGTGCTGCACGTCGCGCGTGGAGGAGAGCGAGAGGCCGAAGAGGATCACCGGCACGTCGTTCCGCTCGGCCTGGGTGCGCGGGAAGAAGACGGTGCCGGGCTGCGCCTCCACCTTCGCCTGGAAGCCGCCGCGACTCAGCATCTGGCCGAGGGCCTGACAGACGCGTCCGTCGTTGACGTAGCGGTTGTTCGAGCAGCCGACCGTCAGGCCGAGACCCTGCGGAAAGCCCGCCTCGGCGAGCAGGCGACGGGCCTGCGCCGGGTCATAGGGATCGGGAAGCATCGCGGGATCGGCGCCGACGAAGCCCTCGGGCACCAGTTGCCCGGTCGCGAAGGCGAAGCCGTCCAGCGCGCGCTCTGCCAACGCCGTGCGGTTGATCGAAAGGCTGATCGCGCGGCGGACGCGCAGGTCGCGCAGCGGGTTGGAGGGGAGCGGCTGGCCCGTGGGATCCGTCAGCAAAGGCAATCGCTCTGCCCCGACATTGGGCAGCAGGAACATCACGCGGTCGGAGGGCCGGTGGAACACCGCGACGCGCGGATCCCGGGCCAGCCGTGCGAGGTCGGTGGTCGGCACCTCCTCGGTGAGGTCGAGATCGCCGGCCAGCACGGAAGCGAGGCGCGAGGCGTCGTTCGGCACCACGCGCACGTCCACCTTGTCCCAGGCCACCGCTCCACCCCACCAGCCGGGATAGCGGCGCAGGACCATGCCGTCCGAGCCACGCGAGGCCTCCAGCCGGAACGGCCCGGTGCCGATGGCCGCGCGGCCCGTGCTGAAATCGCCGGTGCTTGCCGTGGCCGCGATGGCAGCGGGGAGGATGAAGATATTGGTGAGCTGCCCCGGCAGGACTGGGTTCGGGCTGTCGGTGTGGATGCGGATCGTATGGGGATCCACCACCTCGATGCGCGTGATGGTCCTCAGATTGCTCGTGTAAGGCCCGGGGTTGTTCGGGACGGACGGAACGCGGGCGAAGCTCGCGACGACATCGGCGGCGGTGAAGGGCGTGCCGTCGTGGAAGGTGACACCCGGGCGCAGCCGGAATTCCCAGGTCGTGTCGTCGACTGCGGCCCAGGACAACGCAAGGCCCGGCACCCAGCGGCTCTCGGCGTCGCGGCCGACCAACGCTTCGTAGAGATGCCGCGCGGCGGCCATGTTCGGGCCGAGGAAAAGATAGTGCGGGTCGAGGGTGAAGCCGGACTGCACGCCCATGGTCAGGCTCTGGGCCCGCGCCCCTGCGGGTAGCAGGGCAACCAGCACGGCGGCCAGAATTCGGGCCGCCCAACTCTCAACGCATCCCATGGGCACCTCCGTCATGCCAGAGCCTCCGCCCATGGGAATGCGGGGTCAACCCGAAGGCGCGCTCCTTATGAGGAGACCCGTCAGATGCGCTTTCGCATGAAGACCGTGATGCTGCCCGGCACGACCACTTTCCGCTCCGTCTCCTCGTAGCCGCGGCGTGCGTAGAAGGCGACGTTCCCGCCGAACATGGCGTTCGTGTAGAGCCGCAATTCGGAAAAGCCGAGCGAGCGGGCCAGTTCCTCGGCGTGCCGCAGCAGTCCCTCGCCTCGCCCCCTGCCCTGCTGGTCCGGCCGCACGGCGAGATTCTCGATCAGCAGATGGTCCGCCTCGGGGATGGTCTCGATCAGCGCGAGTAGGTGGCCCTCCTCCTCCCACAGGTCGACCAGGTGCTCGGCGACGGCACGGTCGTAATCCGCGCGCATGGGCAGCGGCTCGCGGCCGATCAGCGGAATCCATTTCGCATAGGCCGCCCGGGTGAGGTCGCGCGCGGCGGCAGCGTCCGCCGGGCCCGCGCGGCGCAGGTGGTGCGTCTTCGTCATGGAAAAACTCCGAACCGTCCGGAAACAAAAAAGGCCGCGCATTGAGCGCGGCCTGCGGATGGGCGCGTCAGCCGCGCTTCATCGCCGTCGCGCCATCAGGCGAAAGGAGGGACGGCGACGTCGGAGGAGCAGCGAAGCCTTCATGATGCGCGATGTTGGACTCCTTCCGCGCCGACCCGCAAGAGGTGGCCGTGCCGCCCCGCCCCGCGCTCGGCGGAGGAGCCGGCGACCGTCAGCGTCGAAAGCCTGATGGGGTTGGAGCTGGTGAAGAGATCGGCGGGGCCGGGCGAAAATTCCATTCGCGAAGATGCGTCCGCCTGCGGCACCCTTTGTTATTGTGGCGGATTGCTATTGTGGCGGACCCGCGCATCCGTCACAAAATACGGGATGAGGGTGGGGCCGAGTTTGATCTTCCAGAGCGACAGCGGCGCGGCCGCGGTGCCGCATGACGCCTGGGTGGCGGCGCGGCGCGAGATCCTCGACGCTTTCGCGGCGGGCGCGCCGCTGGTGCTGCTGACCGGCCCGGCCGGTGTCGGCAAGAGCAGGCTGTTGGTCGAGATCGAGCATTCCCTGCGCGCGCCCGATCGCGCCGTGCTGCGGCTGGAGAATGGGGAAGAAGGCGACCCGGGCGCCGCTCCGCCGGTGATCCTGGTGGATGAGGCAGACCGGCTGGAGCCGGCGCTGCTGCGGTCCTGGGCGGCGCGTGGCAGCGGCTTCACGGTGCTGGCTGGCCTGCCCGCCCTTGCTGGGGCGCTGGCGGACCTGCCGCACCGCCGCGTCGAGCTCGGCCCGGTCCGTGACCAGGACATCCCGGCCTATATCGCCGCGCGGCTGCAGGAGTTGGGGCTGCCCCCGACCCGGCTGGACGTGGGCGTGGCGGAAGCCCTGGCCGAAGCCACGCGCGGCGTGCCGCGCCTGCTGAACCTGCTGCTCGGCGGCAGTCTTTTCCTGGCGCAGACGGAGGGTTCCGACTGCCTGCGCGCCGAGCACGTGCGGGAAGCCGCCGCCTTGCGCAACGAAATGTTTGAGCCGCCGCCGCCGGTCACCGCGGTGCCCTCGGTGCTGGAGCCGAAACCGGAGCCGGAGCCGGAGCTGGAGCTGGAGCAGCGACGCGTTGTGCCGGCACCGCCGGCCATCGTGCCGGAGGCTGCGGCAGAGGCAACGCTAGAGGCAACGACAGAGGCAACGGCCGGGCCGCCATCCGTGCCGCAGCCGGCCCCGCCCCCGGTCCGGACCAAGCGGCATGGCGCTCGCTGGGCACTGCTCGCCGCGGTGCTGGCAGCGGGCGGCGTGCTGGCCTGGCGCGCTGTTCAGGACCGGCCGCGCCCGCCCATCCCGACCGAGGCCGCGCCTGCCATCGCGATGGCGCCACCTCCGGCCCCATCCGCTCCGCCGCCGCTGGACGCCGCGCCCGCGCCGATACCGGAGGCGCGGGTTCCCTCGGCTCCGCCGTCTGGCCCCACCGCCGGATTGCCCTCGGGCGCCATGGTGCGCGTCATCCTCACCTATCCCCGAGGCACGGCCGGCGCCGCACGCGTGGCGGACGTGGCGGCGGCGCTGGAGCGGGCGGGGCTCGCGGTCGGCGTGTCCTTTCCGGCCACGCAGGCCGCCGCCGGGCCGCGCCTCAGCTACTTCTTCCACGAAGACCGGGAGGCGGCGCTGCAAGCCCGGGGCAACGCCGGCCCCGCCATGGAACAGGCGGTGCCTCGGCTGGGGCGGCCGGAAGGCGCGACGCCCCGCCCCGGCGTCATCGAACTGGCGCTGCCGGATGCCGCTGGCGGCGCCGACGCACCAGCGCGCGCCGAAGAGACCGCCGATGCCCCGGCCCCCGCCCCCGCCGTTCTGGCCGTCCCCGCCGATGGCGCGGTGCTGCCGTCGGAAGCCGCGCAACGCGGTATCACCTTGTCCTGGCAACCGTCGGCGGCGGGGCCGGGATGCTGCTTCGTCGAGGTCGTCCGCCTGGATGATGGCGGGCCTCTCCGCGCGGTGTTCGCGGCTTACGCGGCGGCCCCGGGCGAGCAACTGGTCCAACTCAACCGCCCCGGTCGCTATGCGTGGCGCGTCCTGGCGGTCTCGCGGGCCGCGCAGCGCTACAGCCCCAGCCCCTGGCGGCACTTCGTGCTGGGCGAGGCCCAGCCATGAATGGCGTCCGGCGCCTGCTCATCCTCGCCTTGCTGGGGCTCGGCGCCTGCCAGACGCCGCCGCCAGTTCCGCCGCCGCGGGCCCCGG
>JAQGHZ010000443.1 GCA_028291485.1 Rubritepida sp.
CGACGCAAGTTATCCAACCGCGAGCCGACGCAAGTTATCCAACCGCGAGCCGACGCAAGCTATCCAACCGCGAGCCGCCGCAAGTCACCCAACCGCGAGCCGACGCTCGACGATCTGCTGCTTCATGCTTTTCTGCAGCTTCTCGAAGGCGCGGACCTCGATCTGCCGCACGCGCTCGCGGCTGATGTTGTACTGCTGGCTCAGCTCCTCGAGCGTGGTCGGCTCGTCCTTCAGGCGCCGCTCGATCAGGATGTGGCGCTCGCGCTCGTTCAGCGTGCGCAGCGCGCCGTTCAGCATGTCCTTGCGGTTGGACATGTCCTGGCGCTCGGCGAGCTCGTCCTCCTGGCTCTCGGATTCGTCCACCAGCCAGTCCTGCCACTCGCCCTCGCTGTCGGCGCGGACAGGGGCATTGAGGCTGTTGTCCGGCGAGGCAAGACGGCGGTTCATGCTGACCACGTCCTGCTCCGGCACCGCCAGCGTCTTGGCGATCTTGGCCACGACCTCGGGCTGCAGGTCGCCATCCTCCAGCGCCCCGATCTGGCCCTTGAGCCGGCGGAGGTTGAAGAACAACTTCTTCTGCGCCGCGGTCGTGCCCATCTTCACGAGCGACCAGCTGTGCAGGATGTATTCTTGAATCGCCGCGCGAATCCACCACATGGCATAGGTAGCCAGACGGAAGCCGCGCTCCGGATCGAAGCGCTTCACCGCCTGCATCATACCCACGTTGCCTTCGCTGATGAGTTCACCGACGGGCAGACCGTAGCCGCGGTAGCCCATGGCGATTTTGGCGACGAGACGCAGGTGCGAGGTCACGAGCTTGTGGGCGGCGACTTCGTCACCGGCGTCGCGCCAGCGTTTGGCGAGGCTCTGCTCCTCCTCGGGGGCGAGCATGGGAAACTTGCGGATGTCCTGCAGGTAGCGGGACAGGTTGCCTTCGGGGGCCATGGGTATGCTGAGGGACGCCATAAGAAGCCTTCCATCTGCGACGCGCCCTACCCCGTGACGGCGGCAGGTGCGCGACCTTTGAGGCGTAACGCGACCGGGGCCCTCCTGGCTGCATCCGCCCCGGTCACGGAGGGGGCGGTGTCAGCAGTCAGGATCTTGGAGCGGCACCCCGGCGGATTGCCAATGTCGTAACGCTATCCGGATCTGGGGTCGGTGTCCAGCAAAACCGACCAAATTGGTCCGGATAGGACATTCCGTCCAAAGGGCGGTGTTTTACCGGGGGTTGGCGCCGAGTTGGGCCAGGAGTTCCTGCATGTCCTTCGGTGGATCGGAACGGAAGGTTAGCATCGCCCCGGTGACCGGGTGCTTGAACGCGAGTGTCGTCGCGTGCAGGGCCTGGCGGGGAAAGGCCAGCAGCGATTCGCGCAGGTCGTCCGGCAGGAGCTTGCTCGCGGCGGGGGTGCGGCGGAGGTAGACCGGGTCGCCCACCAGGGGATGGCCGCGATGCGCCAGATGCACGCGGATCTGGTGCGTGCGGCCGGTCATGAGCTTGCAGCGCAGGAGGGCCACTCCGCCGAACCAGGACTGCTCAGTCGTGTAGCGGGTGATGGCGTGCTTGCCGGAGCTGGCGCCGGCGGCATGGCCCTTCGATCGCGGCTCGACTCCCCGCGAGCGTGGCTCGACCACCGCCATGCGCTTGCGGTCGGCGGCATGGCGGCCGATGGCGGCCTCGATCTCGTCCTTGGCCGGGCTCGGCATGCCCCAGACGAGGGCCAGGTATTCGCGGTCCAGGTCGCGGGCGGCGAAGGCCTCGGAGAGGGTCTGGTGCGCGACCTGCGTCTTGGCCACGACCATGATGCCGGAGGTGTCCTTGTCCAGCCGGTGGACGATGCCCGGGCGCTTCTCGCCGCCGATTCCCTCCAGCTCCTCGCCGGCATGGGCCAGCAGGCCGTTGACCAGCGTGCCGTCGGCATTGCCCGGCGCCGGATGGACGACGAGCCCGGCCGGCTTGTCCAGCACGATCAGGTCGCGGTCCTCGTAGAGGATGTCGAGCGCCATCGCCTGCGCCTCGGGCCGGGCCGGCACCGGCGGGGGCGGCGAGACCGTGTAGGTGGAGCCCACGCGCACCGCATGGGCCGGCTCGGTCACCGCCTCGCCGTCGCGGGTGGCATGGCCCTGCTCGATCAGCGCCTTGACGCGGGAGCGCGAGAGACCGTCTATCCGCTCCGCGAGGAAGCGGTCCAGGCGCATGCCCTGGTCGGCTTCGGTCACGGCGATCTCATAGGTCTTAGACAAATGCGGACACTCAAAATCCTGGTTGTGGCGATGGGGGTGATGATCGTCGGCGGCACCGTGGCCCTCGTCGTGGTCCTCGTCCAGCGCGCGGGACGCGGGAGTGCCGCGTCCCTGCCGCCGATGAGCCTGGATCTGCCGGCAGGCAGCCGGATCGCCGGCATCGCCGGAGCCGAAGGGCGCTTCGCGGTCCTGGTGCAGCGGCCGGATGGCGACCGGATCGTCTTCCTCGACGCGAAGACGGGCCGGCCGGTGGGCGAAGTCATTCCCGGGGCGGCGGTGCCCGTGCGCTGAGCGCGGGGCTTTCTGCATTCCCCCCGCTTGATCCCCGGGGGAAGCCTGTCTAGAAGCTGGGCTCCGGCCACGTCCCTTTCGTCTAGAGGCCTAGGACACCGCCCTCTCACGGCGGCAACAGGGGTTCGAATCCCCTAAGGGACGCCAATCTTTCCAAAGACTTAGCCGGACCCGCCAAGGTTATTGTCGAGATTTCGTCGAGATTTGCACCGCATTCGGGTGCGCTCGGCGCGGCGGGAAGCCGATTCGGCCCCCCACTCAGACGCCGAAGAACCTGCGCTGGCGCGACCCGGCCTGCCCACCCTACGGCAACAGGGGCACCCGATAACCCTGCGGCAGCGTCCCGCGATCCAGCCAGCAGTCGACCACCTCCATCAGGTGCTCCTTGCTCCCGATGCCGTGCCACCCGCCGGGCAGCCCAGGCGGTGGCTGCTCGAGGTTGAACAGGGATAGGCGCGCGTTCCCGTGGATTTCGCTTCCGCGATAGCTCCAGCACGGGCCAGCGAGGCGGCTGATCTTGTCGAGCGGGCGATGGTCGTGA
>JAQGHZ010000622.1 GCA_028291485.1 Rubritepida sp.
TTCGAGCTTTGCCAGGAGGTCACGGATCGCCTGTTCAGCCACGTCCGCGACATCGATTTCGTTCCGGGCCCGGCCGATCGCCGCCGCGGCCGACTCTCTCCTCGCCACGGCCCCGGCCCGTCGCTGCTCCGCCTCGCGCTGCCTCAACGTCAACTCGCGCGCCTTCGCTAGTGTCGCGCGAAAGGCGTCGACCTCCCGATGGGCTGTATCCCGGCGGTCCTGGAGCAGCTTCGCCTCCGATTCAGCGGCCCTCAGCGCCTCACCCTGCGCCCTCGCCGTCGCCAGGGCCGCTTCCGCCGCCTCGACCGCCTGGCGTCGTTCCGCCCGGTCCTCCGCGCGATCGATTTCCGCCAGGCGTTTCGAGGCCGTCGTGCGATGGGTGAGCGCCTCTCGAAGTAGATCCACCTCAGTGTTCAGCCTTCGCTCCTCCGCCAGGAGCCGGTCGCGCGCCTCCAGCGACGCGGCGTAGCGCCCTCCCGCCCTCGGTCGGCCCGTAGGGGTGACAAGCTCACCCAGCGCCTGTTCCGCGGCGGCCATGATGTCGCCCATGCGCCGGCCGCCGGTTACAGCCTCGACCTCGCCCTGCACGGATTCGAGCAGGCCGAGTCGGACCTGCCGCTCGCTGTCCTCCTCCGATCTGCTGCGCCGCTCGATCCCGGTCATACCCTGACGCACCCACAGCAGGCCGCCCGGCCCGCCGGCGCCGCCCCGCGTCAACTGGCCGATGAACCGCTCGGCCTCATCGGCCTGGGCGAGGAGCCTTCCGGTGGTGAGGTCGATCACCCGGGCGGATCGCCCACCGTAATACTGCTTCGTTATCCGGAACCGATCGCCGCCGACCGAGACGTCGGCCTCTACCAGGGGATTTCCGCCGCTGTACGGGCGCAGGCGCTGCACGTCGCCCGGCGTGCCCGAATGGGGCTGGAAGAATAGGGCGTGCAGCGCCTCGAAGCTGGTGGACTTGCCGAACTCGTTGGCCGCGCAGAGCACGTTGACGCCATCTCCGATGCCCTCGATGGCGACGCCGCGCCCGGCGAAGCGCTTGACGTTGAACAGGCGCAGCGCGGCGATCTTCATCGCGCGATCTCCTGTGCATAGGAGTAGAGCCGAGCCAGCGCCTTCCACGCGACGTCGCGATCCGCGGCCGAAAGGCTCACATCCCGTGCTTCGGCGAGCAGAGCATTCGCCGCTTCGCGGAGCGCCCCGGCCTGGTCGATCCGGTCAAGATCCTCGACCTCGCATTCCGTAGCGAGCCCCGCATCGTCCAGGTCGAGCCAAGCGAAATCCGGGGCGGCATGCCCTGCCGCGGCCGCCAGTGCCGTCCGCCCCGCAAGCCGGCTGCGGCCGGTAGCCACGACGCGGGCGAGGGTCTGGCGCCGCTCCCGCGCCGGCGGCAGCAGGGTGTCCAGGGCTGCGGCGGGGTCGTCGCCCTCCAGAAGGTGAAGCGTTAGGGAGCGCCAGGCGAAGCTGCCCGTGGCCAGCGGCGTCACCTCCGGCTGGGCGGAGGGACCGGCGATCCCAACCAGCAGCGCCTCGCCCGGCCGGTCATGCTTGAAGCGGTCGGGCTCCGGCGAACCGCTGTAGCGGGTTCGAGGGCCGACCTCGATGCCGCCGTGCCAGTCGCCGAGCGCGAGATAGGCGAGGTTCGCGCGCTGGGCGCGATCCGGCGCTATGACGTCGGCGGCAGCGCCCTCCTCAGAGAATTCCCGGATGGGGCCGTGGGCGAGGCCGATGCGGATCGCGCCGTCCGTGCCGGGTTCGCCGGACATCCAGTCCGTCAGGTCGCGGCCCGGACGGCGCGTCGTGCAGGGGGCCGGCAGCAGGACGACACCAGGCGCCAGCGCGAGCGGTCGGGGTTCCAGCGCCAGGACCACGTTGCCCGGCGCTTCCGCCGCCAGCGTCTCCCAGAGCTGGCTGGCCTGAAGCGAATCATGATTGCCCGGCAGAAGCACCCAGCGGATCGAGGCGTCGTGGCCCATTTCGGCAAGGGCCGGCCGGCGGACCTCCGGCGCGGGCGTCTCCGTGTCGAAGGTGTCGCCGGCGAGGAGGATCGTGCTCGCGCCATGCTCCCGCGCGTGCTGGGCAAGGCGGGCGATGGCCGAATGACGGGCCTCGCGCAGCCGGCCGGGCAGGTCTCCTGCAAAATTGCCGAAACGCTTGCCGAGGTGAAGGTCGCTGGAGTGAAGGAAACGGAACATGCGGATCCAGTGTCTAGGCGTGGTCGATGTGGAGACGCGCGCGTGCCAGGGCCTCGTCGAGCCGGGAGCGCGATACTGTGGCCAGTCTCTCGACGCCGAGATGCCGGGCTAGTTCCCGCGCAGGATCCGGGTCGTCGAGCAGCGCGCGCTGGGCGAGCGCGACCGCGGCGAGTTCCGCCAGGGGAATCTCCCCGATCGGCCGGCGGGCCTCCTCATGGACCGGCGGGCGGAAAGGTATAATCTCCGCGGCGGCGCCCTTCCGCCAAAGGAACTCGCCACTCGATTCCATCGTCCTGTCGAAATCATGGAGGAAGAGACCGACCTGCTCGCGGATCCGGGCACCTGTCCGCTGCCACCCATGGGCCCGCGAAATCCGTTGCGCAAGGACGTCCGTTCGCAAGGGACTCTCCGCCTCGACGATCGCGACGATCATGCCGCGCAGGGTATCCCGGTAACCCAGTTCGAAGAAGCGCTCGGGATAGGGCTCAAAGGCCGCTAGATCGGCCGGTTCGTAGTGCGCCGTCGCCTGACCGGGTCCGGTCGGGCCCATCCCGATAGCCGCCGCCCGATGCATCTCGAAGCGCCCCGGCGCCACCTCCGTCACGCGGTAGCCGGCCAAACCCTTCCGATCCAGGTAGCCCTGCGCCTTCTCCCCAGTCGTGAACCAATTTGGCATGCTATCGGAGCCCGTTAGCGCGTCGGCCGCTTGGTCTTCCATCGCCCAATCCGGTACCGCCGTCGCGCAGGTGGGTTCGAAGGTGTCTGGGATAGCCACGTCTGAGGCGGATGCACTTGCAGCAGCCGCAGCAGCCTCCGCTTCCTCTTCGGCGGCCCGCCGCGCTCTACTGCCCGATAGCAGCTCCTCCAATCCTGCATGCAGGCGATCGGCGCAGCCTTTCGCGTCGTACCACCAGTCCGTCGACCAGACGCGCAGGATACTCCACCCTAGCCCGCGCAGCACCTGCTCGCGAACCTTGTCGCGGTCGCGAGCGGTCGCAGAACCGTGATAGGTGGCGCCGTCGCATTCGACGCCCGCGAGATACGCCCCGGCCCGATCCGGATGTCGGACACCGAGATCGATGCGGAAGCCGGAGATTCCCACCTGCGGCACGACGGACCAGCCTCGACGCTCCAGATGGGCCGCCACGGCCTCCTCGAAGAAGGAATCGAACCCGCCTACCGAGCCGATGTCCTGGGCAGGCAGCGCGATGGCTCCGCGCTCCGCGAAGTCCAAGAAAGTCTTCAGATGTTGGACGGCGAGGGCCTTGGTGCGGGAAACATCGATCTGGTCGGCGGTGAAGCCCGAGAAGACGATAAGCTCCTGGCGCGCGCGGGTTACGGCAACGTTAAGGCGCCGCTCGCCGCCATCGCGGTTCAGGGCGCCGAAATCCATCGCCAGCTTGCCGGCCGCGTCCTTCCAGAAGGTGATGGAGAACAAGATGACATCGCGCTCGTCGCCCTGCACGTTTTCCAGGTTCTTGACGATCGTGGCCTCGACACGATCCTCCGCGAAGAACCATTCGAGGGCCGGCTCGTTTCGCCGGGCGGCGTCCAGCAGATCCAGGATCAGCGACTGCTGCTGGGCGTTGAAGGTGATGACACCGAGCGTCGGCCGGTCCTTCTCGAGCATGGGCAGCCAGCGCCTCATGCGCGACACCGCCTCGGCGGCGACGGCCTCCGCCTCGATCCGGTTCGTCCGGCTCTTGCCGCGGTCGTAGATGCCGTTCGGCACCTTCCTCAAATGCACCGCGCGATCATCGACGGCGGGCGAGGGGAAGGTCACCAGCCGGTTCTGATAATAGTGATGGTTCGAGAAGGCGATCAGCGATTCGCTGCGGCTGCGGTAGTGCCAGCGCAGGTCGCGCACAGGGATGCCGGCCGCCCGAGCCTCGTCCAGGATGCTCTCGAGGTCACGCTCGTATTCGGCGACTTCATCGTCCTCCTCGTGCCGGCCGAAGAAGTACGTTGGAGGCAGCTGCATCGGATCGCCCACGATGATAGTCTGCCGGGCGCGCGCGATCGCCCCGACCGCGTCCCATGTGGTGATCTGCGAGGCCTCGTCGAAAATCACGACGTCGAACAGCGCCTGATCGGGCGGCAGGTACTGTGCGATGGAGAGCGGCGACATGAGCATGCAGGGCGCTAGTTTCGCGAAGTTCTGCGGCATCCGCCCGATCATTTCTCGGATCGACTGGCTAGGCCTCTGCAGATCCATCTGGTGGCGCAGCAGTCCCAACTCGGAATTGCGCGCGACGCTTTGCACGCCGGGCAGGCCGTGCGCCAGCGCGCCGATTACGCGCCGGCTGGCATGGGAGCGGACCAGCTCGTCGATCTGGCGGAAATCCTCGATCGCGTTCTCGTGCTGGAAGCGTCGGAATTCCCGCAGGACGGGGTCGCTGTCCAGCACCTGCGGCAGCCACCAGCGCGCGTAGCCGAGCCGGAAGGCCGCGCGAGCCTCGGCCGGCTTCGTATCTCCTTGTTCGACCAACGCGACGAGGGAGGCCAGACGCCTGGCGACCGCTTGGTTTCGGACACGACACCAGGCCGACCAGTCGCGCAGCAGATGCCGGGCTTCGAGGAGGGCGCCGACCCTCGCGCCAAGGGCCGCGAGGGTCGGCTCGCCGGCCGCGGCATTGACGCCCGCGACCTCCCGAAATGCTGCGAGTGCAGTCTCGAGGCCGCCGGATGCCGCGATTAGCCTGTCGCCGGACTGCAGCAGGGTGTCCTTGCCGGGCCCATCGCGAAGCAATTGCACAAGCGTGCCGCGATCCAACTCAGGAAGGCGAGCGGCGTGATGCAGCGCGCCGGCGTCGTCTATGATCTCCTGCAGGAGGGGCAGGTCGGTCGCGAGCCCATTCACCGCCAGCCGCTTTCCGACCAGAAGGTTCCGGTCGATTTCCTGAAGGCTGTCCTTCATGCGGCGCAGCGGAGAGAGATCGCGCTCCGGCTTCGCCTGACCCTTCGCCGCATAGCTCTGCAGGAGGCTCCCAATCTTCCGCTTAGCCAGCACCGAGCTAGGCCAGAAGGCAACTTTGGCCTGCCGCCATTGCAGGTCCAGTGCGTCGATATCCATGCTGCGGACCGAAGATTCGGCGAAGAAGGCCGCGAGGCCTCTTTCTTCCTCCCGATATCCGATGATCGCTCGACGAAGGCCGGCCAAAGCCTCCGCGCATCGCTCGAAATCCGGATCGAAAGCGGTAGAGAGGTCGCGACCGCGGCTCCGCCGGAGGGCCGAGGCCAAGCCGAGCAGCGGCTGGATCCCGGCGGGCGATGGGTCGTCCCGCGATGCCAGGCCCAGGCTCGCGCCATAGGCCTGCGCGGCGGCGATCAGGAGATCGGCCGCGTTGCGCAGCGTCTGCGCCGCGGCGAGGAGCCGCTCCTGCCAGCCTGAGCTCCATTCTGCGGAATCGACCAGCTCCAGCGCGGGGTCACGCCCGACGGCGGCGAAGGTCTGGCCGAGCTGCTCCGCCAGTTCCTCCATTTCGCGCAGGGTCGCCGCGTCCTGCGTATCCCCCGCCGTCCAGCCGAGGTCCAGCGCCGGTTTCCCGTCCGCGCGAAGCGCGACGCCGAGCGCCTGGTACGGCGTCCATCCGTTCGGATGGACGCCATGGAGGGCATGGACATAGGCGTTGAGTTGGTCGCGGCGGAGGCGAAGGCGTTCGTTGACGGCCACCCATTCCGAGGCGCTGTCAGCCTGACCGTGTTCCCAGGCCGCCTTCAATTGCTTCAGGAAGTGCCGGCGGTCGGTCTTGTTGGAGTGCAACTCGATGCAATGATCGCCCAGCCCGTGCTCGCGCAGCCGGCGGTAGACGACATCGAGCGCCGCGGTCTTCTCCGCCACGAAGAGCACGGTCTTCCCGACCGCCAGGCAGTTGGCGATCATGTTGGCGATGGTCTGGCTCTTACCTGTTCCCGGCGGCCCGACGATGACGAAATCCCGTCCTTCCGCCGCGGCCATGCTGGCGGCGGTCTGCGAGGAGTCGGCGGGCAGGAGGTTGATGATCTCCGCGGGCGCGTAGGTCCGGTCCAGGTCGCGCTCGTCGCGGAAAGCCGCCCCGCCGCCTTGGGCCATTTGGAAGGGCTGATCCGGCGTGTCGAGAAGATGGCGCACCACGCGGTTGCCCCGGAGCGCCTCGGTCCGCTCCACCAGGTCCTTCCACATAAGAAACTTGGCGAAGGAGAAGGTGGACAAGGCGGCCTCGTCCAGGACCTCCATCCCGGGCACCTCCCGGACGGCTTGCCGCATCGCTGCCAGAAGGCGCGGCACGTCGATGCCCTGGCTCTCCATCGGCAGGTCGCCGTTCGCGTAGGGCAGCTTCAGATCGAAGTCGCGATCCAGGAACTGGGCAAGCGTCGCGTTGAAGCGCGGCTCGTCCTCATGGAAGCGGAGAGTGAAGCGGGATGTCGCGCTGCGACGTTCGAGCTTTGCGGGCAGTAGCAGCAAGGGTGCGCGGTAGCTTCGATCGTCTTCGGGCTTCTTCTTCCACCGCAGGAAACCAATGGCGAGGAACAGCGTATTCGCGCCGCCCTCAGCGAGATCGTTGCGAACCTGCCGGTACAACTCGGTGAGTCTCGCCTCAAGCTGCGGCCCTTCCAGCAGCGAGGGCAGCTCGTCGCGGCGCAGGGCCTCCTCCGCGAAGCCGCGATGCAAATCCTTGCCGCGGGCGTCCCGATAGAGTGCGGCGTCCCGCTCGCCGAGGGGGTTCTGCTCCGGGAGGGAGATGATCTTCAGCGAGGCGCCGCCGGAAAGGCGATCCTCCATATAGGCGACGTCGGTGCAGAGGAACGGGATGGTCTTGGACTTCGCCGATTCCGGGAAATTGAGCAGCCGGTTGCGCAAAGTGAGGTCGAGCAGCTTCTTCTGCCAGCGTTCAAGGCGGCCGCTGGCGGTGGTGGGTTTGACCTCCACTGCCTCGGGCGGGAGATCGGCAAAAGAAGGCGCTGCTGGCAGCGGGAGGTCGCCCGTCGGAAGCGCTTCGCCGTCGGCTGTCGTCCGCCGCATAGGCTCGTGGGACGCGAGGGGCATGATCCCCCCGCTGCGTGCGCGGCGGACATCGATCGCGGCGCGGAAATTGCCGGCCTGTTCCTCGCTCAGACGGGGCGCGAGCGCGGCCTGGGCCGCTTCCATGGGCATCGGCGGGCGGTGGGTCACGCCCGTCGTCTCGAATACAACGAGTTCGCGGGAGGCGATGGCCTTGCGGATCTCCATCGGATCCGTCTCGACGGCGGTGGCAAGGGTCCGCTTTGCTAACCAGGCCCCGACCGCCGCGTGCCCCTCAAATAGAAGAAGCACGGGGTGAAGCCCGGCTGCCTCCAGCGCGGCAGCGAAGAGCAGCGTCGTGTCGAGACAGGTTGCAAGCCGATCCTCGGCGATGACGGTAGGACGTCGTACCTTTTGCCCACGCAACTCGAAGCTGGCCGGCGGTTCGGCGTAGTGGATGCCCAACGCGGCGATCGCCGAGTAGATCGCTGCGGTTAGAAGGTAGGCGCGCTGCGCATTGCCGGACTGATATCCATCGAGGCCGCTGGGATGGCCGTGCGCGGCCAGTCTCTCCGCGGCGGCGAGCAACAGGCGGGCCACGGCCGGATCGTTCGGCATGACGAAGGTGGGAAGCAATTGCGCCATGTCATTGACGCCGCCCCATTCATCGCGTGCAAGAAGCCGAACTGGAAAATGGTGTTCTCCGAGAACCGCATCCGGAGTTGATAGGATGAGTCTGACTTCGCCCCGTTCCGCTTCGTTCAGGCCGGCGAGATAACCAGCATCGAGTTCGATCTTTCGGTCAGTTAAGGTCAGCGTCGCGTTGGCCTCTATGCGCTCAATCACCCACGTTTTTGCGCGAAGAAAGGGAGGAGACGAAGTAAGCTCGAGCTTACATTGCCGGATTTCGGTTAACCCAACATTCGCGATGGAGAGCTGTCGGACAACTGGGAATGCGTTCTGATAGGAGGCATAAGTCAGCTGTGGAGCAAAATCGACAGCGATCGAAGCAATAGCAGGCTCAACAGGCCGAACCATTCCCACGAATTGATCAGGTGGCCGATTGGATTCTTGCATGTAACGCTCCTGCCGCCGCGATCGTAAATTACGCCGCAATTCACGCAAGGCTTAGAGCCCGTTTGAGAATTCATCCATGAGCGATTCTGCGGAGCAGTAGGCTACCCATGGCGACGTGGATCATGGCCTCGGAGACGTCGAGGCGTTTCTCGTAATCGCGCACCAAGCGGCGCCAGCGGA
>JAQGHZ010000473.1 GCA_028291485.1 Rubritepida sp.
CGTCGCCATGGGTAGCCTACTGCTCCGCAGAATCGCTCATGGATGAATTCTCAAACGGGCTCTAAGGCGGACCTCCACCTGAATGAATCGAAGGGTGTTCCGCGACGCAGACGGAAATTTGATTCAAGCTATCTGCCGGCGAGGAGACTGGCAGAGATGTCGAAAGACCTTTCGGTGGACTTGCGCGAACGCGTGGTGGCAGGGGTCTCCGAGCGGCACCGTGACGATCCAGCGGCGGCCCGCTTTGGAGTCGGCATCTCGATCACCAATCGCCGGCGGAGTGCCAGAACACCCGCTGGTTCCTGAGTGCTTGCCGATGCCCGTGAGGAGAGTGGACGGCCGTTGTAGTTATTTCATCGCGGACCGATTGCACGGGACAATCGACGATAGTGTCTCTTCGATCTCAAAAATCCTAACGGCGCAACCAGCCCGTTGCCGTGACAAGGGCGGAAACTTCCCGACACTTGGCGGTGCAAACATTCGTCGCGGACCAAGTTGTCGACGAACTTTACACCACAGTCCGGCCATCCAAAGGAGAAGGTCATTATTTAGGATACCCGGCTTAATCATTGCAATGTGCGGATTGGTTGTGTTGACATCCGGAAGGAGGTGCGGGCAGTGGACTTCAAGCTAGTCATTGAAGGCTTGGGCGATCGAGACGTGAAACTTTCATGGTCGACCCGCGACCCCGATTGGGACGCCACGCCTTATCTCGTCGACCGCTCCATGTTGTTGCGTGCTGGAGAAGATCTCCGCCGGGAGCTGCGCGACATCACCAACCATGGTCTTGACTCCCAGCGAAGGGGCGCCCAGCCCGCTTACACCGCGCGGCTTGAGCCCTTGCGCAGCGCCGGCGGTGTCCTCTTCAACGCGATCTTCGATGCACAGGATGGTGACACCGAGCAGGCGCGCGAAATCCGCGAGGAGATTCAGAAACACGCTCGCGAGCTCGCCGCAGGCCGGGCGGCGCCCGCCAACCTAGCGATCGTGCTGCGCGACGACGGCGTGCTGGTGCCATGGTCCTTCGCCTTCAATGCGGAAGCCGACGTCGCGCCCCTCGCCTCCGATCCGCCGGACCCCGGCCGCACGCTGCGACTGAAGGATTTCCACGGCTTCTGGCTTTCGCAATTCTGCATTCGGCAGCGCTTCACGGGGCTCGACCGGCTGCCGACGATGCCCCGCACGACACCCGATTTCCGCGGCCTGCACATCGTCAACGAACAACTCTTCACCGATGCGATGAGCATTCTGCGCGACCGCCCAAATGCCGCGGGACGGGTGAACGACGTGTTCTTCCAGCCCCTCCGCCCCGGCAACATGGTGCGTGATTGGACCGCCACGCGCGAGGAATGGGCGCGCATCAAAGACGCCAATGACAGCGTGGTATTTGTCTTCGGCCATTCGGACGGCGAGATGATCGAGCTCGGCTTAGCGCCGCCGGGACAGGATCGCCGACGCTACAGTCTGAGCTCGGCTGCCTTCCGCGATCTGATACGCAAGGCTGGCGCCACCAGCGCCTCGTTTTGCTTCCTGAACGCCTGTCGCACTGCATCGCCCGATCCGAATCCCGGCGGCGCACTGTTCAATGCCAGCTTCCTGAAAGCGACACGCCAGAAGGGTTTCCATGGTTTCATCGGGACCGAGGCTGAGGTGGGTAACGCGGATTCGCTGCATTACGCCTCGGAGTTTCTCTACCTCATTTACGCCGAGGGCTACTCGGTCGGCGAGGCCTTTGACGCACTCGCCGCGCGCGAGGACCTGCTGCCGTTCAACTTCTACTACTCCTGCTTCGCGCTGCCGGACTTCCGCATCCCGCGGCCAGTCGCGATCAGCGAGGTCGAGGCGCGCAGCCCATCGCCTCCTCCATCGGCACCGGGGGCGAGTATCTGATGGGCGCGAGACAGCCCTGGGTTGATGCCCCCGCGCCGGAGCGGCCCGGGGAGCAGCCTCGGTGGCCAGTTCATCCCTATAAGCGGCTGAACTTCTTCGAGGCTCGCGACGTGGCCTTGTTCAGCCAGCGCGACCGGGAAGTCGAGGAGGTGGCGGGGCTGGTCGAGGATGTGTCGACCCGGATCGTGCTGTTGCACGGGCTCAGCGGTGTCGGCAAGTCGTCCTTCCTGCGCGCGGGTCTGGTGCCGCTGCTGTCGATGCCCGACCGCGACGTGCCGTTCTTCCTGCTGCGCAAGGAGTGCGGTGCGGGTGAGCCGGTCTTCCTGCGCGCGACCGACGATCCGCTCGGCCAGCTGCACGCCGCCATGCTGGAGCTGGCCGAGGGGGACGGGCGCATTTCAGAGGCGGTGCGTGCGGAGATGCGCGCCGAGCTTCTCCCGCCGGACGGCCCGCGAGACGACCTCGATCGCCGCGTCTTCGGCGACGGCCTGACGCGCGCCATCGCCCGCCTGCAGCGGCGCCTGCCGGGCAGCCTCCTCCTGATTCTCGACCAGGCGGAAGAGGTACTCACCCTGGCGCAACCCGGTGATCCGCAGAACCGCGCCGCGGCCTTCTTCGCCTGGCTGGAGGATATCGTGCGCGAGCGGCTGGACATGCGGCTCATCGTCACGCTGCGAACGGAGTATGTCGGCCAGTTCTGCGCGCGCCTCGCGATGCATCCGACGCGCACCGTCACGGCCGCGGTCAATGCGCGCGCGGGCCTTGAGGATTACCTGCTCAGCCCGGTCAATGACGAAGCGCAACTCGCTGGGATCATCCTGCGCCCGACCCGGAACGAACCGGTCGGCGAGTTTCCGCCCCCATTCGAGACCTATGGATTCACCTTCGAGCCTGGTCTCGCCGACCAGATTGCCCGGGACTGCCTACGGCAGGCCCGCGGTACCAGCGCGCTGGCGCTGGTGCAGGTCGTCTGCGCCGACCTCTACGACGCCGCGCGGGCCCGCGCCGGCCATCGCAGCGGGGGCGCTGTCGTCGTCACATCCGCCGATTACCGCGGCCGGGGCGTGGACGTCGCACTCGAGTCCCACATCGATGCCGGGATCGTGCATGCCGTCGATCCGCGCGTGTCTCCCCATGTCACCGCCGACGAAGTCGAGCGCTGGCGTGAGGTCTTATCGGAGCTCATCGCGCGCGACGAGGGAGGCGCCGTTCGCACCCAGATGCTGCCCGGCGAAGCCCTGCGGGACGCGGCCGCGCGCCTGCGGCTGGGCAGCGCTCCCGCGGCCGTGCTGGACCGGATGGCGGCCCAGCAATGGCGTCTGCTGCGTCGCGCCCCAGCAAGGCCCGACGGCGAAGCCGGGTTCAGTCTCGGCCACGACGCGATCGCCGGCGCGCTGGCCAGCTGGCGGGATGCCGAGAAGCCCCGGCGTGAGGCGCAGCGCAGCCGCCGCCGCGCGCGGCTTGCTGTCTTCGTCGCCCTGGGTGTGACGCTCGGATCGTTGGCCTTCGCCGGGGCCTGGGTCGTGCTCTCGACCAAGCTGACCATGAGCCGTCTGAATGCCGCAGCGGATCTGACCCGTGCGGAACTTCGCCTACCGCTGCTGCTGCTTGCCAAGGCGCTGAACGAGGCGCGCGCCGCCCCTTTCTTTGTCCAGCCCTTCATCAGCGGCCTCCGGCAAACCTCCCGGCAAGTCGTGGTCGACACGCTGCTCGACGCGCCCGTGCTGGGCGACACCTTCGCGGCCGTCGGCTACGACGCGCCGCGGCGAAGGCTGGCGACGCTGTCGCGCGGCGAGGGCCGGCAGGTCCTCCGCGTTCTCTCGCTCGGAGCACTTGACGCGGCGCCCTTGACCATCCTGGACGAGCCGTGGACGCCCCCCGAGAAGTCGCCCGTGTCGCCGGTGGCAGTTGGCATCCTCGCACTGGAGGGCGGCGCACAGCCCGTGGTCGCTCTGTACGACGACCACCTTCTGCGGATGTGGCCGCTGCCCGCGCAAACCGGCGGCGACGGCCCGGTTCCACCGCCCGACGAGTTACCCGTCACGATGGTTACGTGGCCCGGTGCGTCCCAACGGGCGCATGCGCCTGCCACGCGCGAATTTCCGCTGCCGCCCGACTTCGCTGCCAACATGACCTGGCCGCCGACGGCGGAGATGGACGGCGGCCGGCTGCACTTCCTGAACTGGGTGTCCGGCGATGGCGACGTGAAGAGCATCCTAGTCCTCCGCGTCCGCCTGGACCCGCAGGGCGACTCGTCACTGGTCGTCGCGCCCATCCTCAGCGACCGCTACCCGCTGGCCTGGGAGCCGGGCAGCCGCCATCGCAACACGCGCGCGCCGGTCCTCGACGAACGCTGCGGCGGCCGGTACGCCTTTCTGGGCCGTATCCCGAAGGCCGACGACAGCGGGAACCTGACCGCCTTCCACGCCGGCTTCGGCGCCTCCGATGCGACCGAGATTCCTCTGAGCGGGTTCGCCTCGAACGAAGCCGTCGACCGCGCCGCTTGGTCGGTCGCGTTCACGCCCGACTGCCGCTTTCTCGTGGCGCGCGACGCGGCCGCTTCGGTGCGTTTCGTCCGGATGCTCGAACGCCATGCTCCGCCCGGGGCGGGCACGGTCCCGCGCGCCTTGAGGCAGCGCATCACGGTTCCCTCGGCGTTCGCCCTGGTCGTCGCACCAGGCTACGCGCGGGCGCCGCCTTCCCTGGCCGGCGCCATCGTCCCCGCCGCCGATGGTGCCGAGACGCTCCGCTCCGTTTGGCTGCTACCGAGCGGGGTGGCGATGATCGAAGCCACCTTCGTGACGGACGATCGGGCCGAACTCTCCGCCGTCCGCCTGCTGCGTGCCGAACTGGCCGGCGGAGCGGGATGGGCGAGGCTTTCCTTCAGCGACGATGGCGAGATGCTCTTCGTCGAGCGACGCGATGGTTTCGCCGGTGCCGTGCAGCTGCGCGTCTTCGACCTGCGCCGCGAGCAGCGCCGCGCCTACCTCACGGTCCTGCCCGATCCGGTCCTGCACGCTCTGGCGTGCGACACCGCGCGCTTCGCCGAAGGCCCAGGCAATAGGATGACGCACGGCGAAAGGCTCGCGTGGCTGAACGAGCGCCCGATCCAACGCACCGAGCTTTCCAGCGTCGGCCAACCTTGCGCTCAGGACGCTCGCTAGCCCGCCGGCATCACCGAACCCAGGAGGTCACACGAGATGACAGGATTGCTCGAGCGGATGTCGCGCTATGTGGGAGGCCTGACCGCCGGGCCGCTTCCGCTGCCGACCGTCGCGACGCTGCCGCCCGGGCAGTGCCTACCGCCAGGTAGCGCCGATGCCGAGATCCCGCGCGATGCCGCCTATTTCACGCTGCGGGTGAACGAGTTGCACTTGGCACAGGGCCGCGAGCTCTGGGCGACCTACGATCCCATGGTGATGATCGCCTCCACCTTTATCCACGGCACCGAGCGGATCACCGTGCCCTTCGTGGTCGGACCGTCGCTGTTGAAAGAGCACGCCACGGTCGGAGTGCCGCACGGCGTGCTCGTCCAGGACACCACCGTCGCCGGCCCTTATCCCAACCGTGGGGGCTCGATCTCGATCGGCATCGTGCTGTATCGCGTGAAGCGCGACGACTATGCCCGTAAGCTGCTCCAGGTCGTCGAAGGCGTCTCCGCCGCGATCGGACCCGCGGCGGACATGGCCGTGCTGTCCAAGGTGGGCGGCCCGATGATCGACGGGCTGGAGGCCTTGCTGGGTCTGGGCGCGACTGTTCCGGTCGCAGGCCACCGCATCGAATACGATACCATGATGCAGGGCGGCCTGCGCTCCTGGTACGCCGCCCTGATCGACGCACCGCATGTGGACACGAAGTCGCTGCGCGTCGACCGGGGGCGGCTGACTCGCGCGGAAGGTGATGGATGGCAACCTGTGCGCGACGCCGACTACGTACTTTACAGCCTAAGCGGCCACCCGCGTCGCGAGGACGAGCGGACCCTGCCTTTCTACGCACTATACCAGCGCGCGGTGCGCGATGCCGCCAGCGGCACCGACGAGGCCTGGAAGGCGGCCAAGGCGACGCTCGCAGAGTGCTGGCAGCAAATGGCGGTCAGCCCCGACCTGACGCCCGGCCAGGCCGGCGCGCTGATCGATGGATACCGCACCGACCTGCTAGCCGCCCGGGACCGGGCGCGGAAACTGTCCGAGCTTTCCGGCCATCCCGCAGAGGTTTCGGCTCCCCGGGAAGCGGCGCGCTTAGCTACAGCCTCCGTCCTGCTTGACCTTTAGCTCACCGCTGACGACTACGAGGTTAGAGACCGTTTGAGAATTCCGGCGGCGGGAGGGTTCGCGAGGGCTTTTTTCGGGCCTGGAAGGCGGCGGACGGCGCCCATGCTGGTGGCATCGGCAAGTCCGGCAACGCACCAGGCACGGAAAAGACCCGCGAAACTGACCCACAGGAGTTCTCAAACGGTCTCTTAGCCTGTCATGCTTGGCGTCGCATTCATGGGACGCAAGTCACAAATAAGCCGTTTAAGGAGGCTATTCTTTGAACAATGGCTTTGACGCGTCCTCCTGCCCGGGGTGATATCATTCCGGTCTAAAATGGGCGTCAAATACTCTCTGCTTCTCGGATCTACCCGGCTTTTCGATCTGATCCGCACAAGCATGTTGCCTGTTGACTGGCCGGCCGCGGAGAGCGCGGAAAATCGCTCTCCGGAGGCCAATTCTCTCCGAACCTCATGACTTGGGCAGTTTAGTACGGAGCTCAAAATTCGAGGTTAAAGGCCGGTTTCGGCGCAGTCGGCACTTGCTCTGATTCGCATGCCACTTGCCCGAAATCCGTACTTCGAGAGCGGACACTTTGGTACGGGACGCCAGCAACCGAGATACGATCGGCTGGCGGGAACAGGCCGACGTCGCCTATGCCGTGCGCTTTGGCCGGCGGGCTTCGTGGTCAACCGGCGTCAAGCGACGGAGGGGTGGATCGCCGGCAAGGTCGTGGCTCAGCTTTAGTGCTATGCCTTCGGTATGGCCTTTGCTGCTTCGTTCACGCGCGCAGCATCATGGGGATGAAGCTTGGCATGCCTTCGCTGACGGCATTCTCGCTGTGAGTGGGATCTGCGGCTGGGCGGGTGCGATCGCGGTCGCGCCGCCAAGCATCGAAGCCATGCTTGGCCCGATGTGCCGCAAAGAAGGACTTGTTCCACGCAGTATTGTGAGCCCGGGAGCATTTCTTGGCGCCACGGGAAATCATGGCACCTCGCAGATATACCGCATCGACACCGGGGCTAACCGAGGCGCGATGGCGGTGGTCGTGGGTGAGGTGTTCGACGCCTGCCAGCACCGGCATCGGCGCGAGCACGCCGGCGATCGTTTTTCTGGGCAGAGCGACGCTGAGTTGCTGTTGCGTGGCTATCTTGCCGACGGTCGAGCTTTTCTGGGGCATCTGGACGGGGCGTTTGCCGCCGCCGTTTGGGATCCATCGCGGCGGCGCCTCGCTCTTTTCAACGACCGGTTTGGTCAGCGGACGGTTTACTTGGCTCAGCGATCGGGAAGCCTCCATTTTGCCTCGCGTCTTAAGGCGGTGCTGAAAAGCACCGGCGAGGCCCCTAAACTTAGCGCGCGTGGCATTGCTCAGTTTTTCAGCTTTCGACAGATGCTTGGTAACGACACGTTATTCGAAGGTGTTCAGACTCTTCCGCCTGCCGGCCTCGCAATCTTCGATGTCGCGACCGCCGTCACGAACGCTGGTACCTACTGGGACTCCCGTGAGCTTTTCGCCGCCAGCTTAGATTATCGACCGACTGACGCGGTGGACAGGATCGAGGCCGCCTTCAGTGCGTCCATGCGACGGTGCGTTGATGGAGCTGAGAGGCTAGGTCTGTCACTTTCCGGCGGCCTGGATTCTCGCACGCTTCTTTCTGCCGCTGACTCCGAACAGTCATTGACGTGCATCACCCTGGGTATTGCAGGGAGCATGGACGTGGCGATGGCAATTCGCGCCGCACGTTGCATGAACCGCCCCATCCTACATTGCTGTCTTGGCCAGGAAGTGTTGCATGATTTGGAAGGTCATCTACGTCGGACGGCGCAACTTACGGACGGCCATTTCGTTTCTGGCTGTGTCGTTACGTCCTCGCTCGACGAATATCGTCGGCTTGGAGTCGACGTCCTGCTGCGAGGGCACGTCGGTGAGCTGATGCACCTGGACAATGCCTACGGGTACTCCGTCCGTCAGGATGACGCCACGGCGCCCGGTGAGGCTCTGAATGCCCGATTGTTTCAGCGGCTGACATCATCGTTGCAGCCGGATCCAGGTGAGGCTCTGTTCGCGAAGCCTTATCGGCGCGGGATCAGATCGCTGGCACGCGAGGCATTCGATCGCAGCTACAAGGCGTCCGACGGTCTTCAACCGGGCGCGCACCGCGTCGCACACCTGTTTCTCAACCAGCATGTGCCCCACGTCACGGGCCGATCGATGGAGAAGTTCAGGTCACTCGTGACCACGAGGCTTCCATTCCTCGATGCCGATCTGATCGCAGCGATCATGATGATGCCGCCAGATCACAAACTGGGCGATCGGGTTCAGGCAGAGCTGATTCGCCGCCGTGCTCCTGCATTGCTGAACATCCCGAACGCGAACACCGGGGCCGCCATTGGATCGGGTTGTCTGTCAACGCTGGCACATCAGGCAATCAAGCGTGGTCTCGCAAAGCTCGGCGTGCCTGGCTATCAACCCTACGAAAGAATTGGGAAATGGCTGCGGCAGGACTGGAATTCGACGGCACGCCGACTCCTGAATTCAGAACGGTCCCTCGATCGAGGCGTGCTCGATCGTGATGCCGTGGCTCGCATTCTCGATGAGCACCGGACCGGACGCCAAAATCATACCAGCCTTATCATGACCATGCTGGCATTCGAGGCGGGTCAACAGGAGTTACTCGACGATTGAACCGTCCCTTTATTGGTTGAAGCGGCCCCCTGCTGGAGTTCCGCCCACGTCGCCGTTTTAGGTCGTTTTCTGACGGACGAGACAGGTGGTGACGACCCCAGTTTTCGCTCCAGCCCGCACGATCACGGCGAAGCCATCGAACTCGTGCGAAAACCTGCGAGAGGCTGTTCGCAGCGAGTCGCACCTCCTCCGCCAGTTCCCTATGCGAGCCATCATCTCCGCCTGACAGGCCGTCGCGCTGAGTTGCAAGTTTCCTGGGGTTTTCGCGCCAGACGTGTTGACTGGCCGTACGCGGAGACGGCCAAAACTCGCTCTCCGGAGGCCCTCCTCTCCGAACCCTCCTGACTTGGGCATTTTAGTTCGGAGCTCGAAAACCGAGGTTAAAGGCCGTTTTCAGCACGGTCGGCACTTGCTCTGATTCGCATACCACATTGCCCAAAATCCGTACGTCGAGAGCGAACACTTTGGTACGGCCGCGCCGCACCGACCCGAAATAGATCTGGGAGATGCGGGCGTAGTCGGGGTCTTAGCGGGATGCCGGAGCGGGCAGCGGTTTTGGGCGCTCTTCGTGCGGTGAGTGTGAGAGCAACGGCCCCGAGTTTCCCCGGGCGGCCGGCGATGGAGCGGGCCAAGGCTAACGATCCTGGTGGCGGGAGATGTGACGCCGCGGGCAGCATTTAGGCCCGTCCAGCCGTCAGCGAATTGGGATGAGCCCGGCAGGGGAATTTTCTCCGGATTTTTACATTCAGCCGACAGCATGCACGTTACCAATATAACTAATTGAAGTCCGACAAAAAGCAAGGCGGCATGCCCTTTGCCACGGCGACACAAACCGTAAAAGTAGATATGGATATGGCAAAGTTAGGTGGAATGAGCCGGGCATCGCAGGTTTCGTCGCCTTATAAAAAGAGGCAGGACGCTTATCGTGCAGGTAAAGATCAGCTTTCAAATTCGTACTCGAAGGGCAGCACTGAACACATTAGGTGGACTTCCGGTTTGAACGCTGCAAGATTACGCGGGTAGCCGCCGAGTCAGATCGGGCCGACTATTCCACCTCGTAGCCAGTGAGCCGAGACAGGCGCGTGGAAGTCCAGCTTTTTGCGCGCTTACCGCCCCCGCAGCCTCCCCCCAGCCCGCCAGCGCGCGTTACCCGCTGCCGAGTTCGTGCGCCGTCTCCGCAGTCGGCCGCCAAGCGCCAAGAGAGACAAGAACTCGTATCGGTCGTCCGGCATGACCAATCCTCACCTTTGCGGTCACCCCGAATGGCGAGCCGGAACGACCCTATGCGATTTGGTAATCTATTGGTAAAGCCACTCGCGCACGCGGCTTGTCGGACGTTGGGAGGTGGTTCGAAGTCAAGAAAAGCATTCCATTGGCTCTAACTTCTTTTATCGTCCAAATAGGTGTGAAAAAACAGCGCTACAGCCCGAGCTTTTAGTTAACTACGCGAAGACAATTCACATTTAGTCCGTCGTGGATGAATATTTCGCGAGATTCCGCGGAAAAATCATGAAAAGATTGTCCGATCGTTGCTGGATCTAAATGTGAAATCTCCGATTATCCGGCGTTAAAGATTTTGAATTGATGCGGTGACTTACTCGTTTCCCATCCTGACGGCGGTAGAGTATATGTAAAGAAAATGACGGATTAACCGAGCGGCGGTCGACTTGATGGAAGATAAGACAAAATACCTGTGGCACCTCCGCCCCCCGGTGCGAGCATTATCCGAGATTTGTCGTCTCGCCTGATCCCACATCTGTGCTGAAGACTTTCGAAGTGCCTGGAATAGTCGACAAATTTCCTCAAGATGAACTATCTCTTTCTTCTCGACGGTGTCAAAATCGCTGACAGAAGATAGAAGCATGCTTTGAGTAGAGGTTTGCCCGCATCGGGAAAACCGAAATCTTTCGTAGGATACCTGCAATTGATTCTCGAAAATTCCGTTTCAGCGAAATTTATCAGATCCGGTCAGTAGATTCTGGGTTGGCGTGCACCTCCTGCGGCTACAGATCACCGCTGCCAATACGGGTAACCTTCCGGAGAATGCATGTCCGACATCGTTAAGCTCACCCTGGAGAACGCCGGGGTCTCCAATCTCGGAGCCGGCGTGGCCACCTTCGGCCAGGTCTTCCTGCCTGGCGAAGTTCCGGCCGGCTCTGGCCTTGTCGCCAACACCTCTGACGGCAGCCATGCCGTCCAGTTCGACGTGAAGACCCGCTATGCGGATGGCTCGGTGAAGATGGCCGTCGTCTCCATGGAGCGACCCGACATCGCGGCGGGCGGCCACCTCGACTTGACCCTCGCCACCGCGGCGCCCGGGCAGGCAGCCGCCATAAACCTCAATCAGGCGCTGGCGGGTCACTCCTTCGATGTTGATCTGAGCATCCAAGGTGGTGGGCATGTCGCTGTCGACGTGTTGGCCGCGCTGCAGAAGGCGCTCACCGACGGCAGCGCCAGCGTCTGGCAACAGGGCGATCTCGCCACCCAGGCGCGCGTCGAGATTCCGCTGGAGGGGTCGCTGCGCCTCGTCTTTGACGTGACCGCCTTCAAGGGCGGCGGCTTCTCGGTCGACGCCCAGTTCAACAACGACCAGGCCATGGGCACCGCGGGCGGTCGCGAGGACTACAACGTCAAGGTCACCATGGACGGCAAGCCGGTGTTCCACGACTCGGTCGACCAGGGCCAGTACCAGAACTGGCATGAGAGCTTCTCCAGCGACGCGACCGACGGCGGCCAGGGCACCGGCAGCCCCGACGCCGGCTGGCTCAACATCCGCCAGGATGTCGCCCACCTGCAGGCGGCGGGCGCCGTCGCCGGCTACGACCTG
>JAQGHZ010000502.1 GCA_028291485.1 Rubritepida sp.
CACGGCGGGCTGGGCCGGCGGCACGACCGGCTGCGCCGGCACGGCGCGGCGCGGCTCCGCCTCGGCCAGCATCGTGGTGGCGGAGAAGACCAGCACCTCGCCCGGGGCGGAAGGCGCATCGGCGCGGCGGCGGAAGCCCGTGGAGGATTCCGGCACGAAGGCCACCGCTTGCGGCATGCGGCGCTGGGCGTCGTCCAGCCGCTGGAACTGCGAGGGCTCCATCGGCTGCATCTCACGCAGGTGGTTCGTCACCATGCTGCGCAGCCGGTCCTGGTCGTTCAGCCGCGCCCATTCGGCCGAGAGGGTCTGCGTCCGCGAGCGCTCGCCCTCGATCTCGCGGGTCACGCCGCGCAGCTCGCGGTCGAGCTTCGCCACCTCCTCCTTCGTCTGGAAGACGTAGAGCCCGGAGCCGAGGAATGCCGCGAAGGTCACGAGGGTCAGCGGATGGATCATGCGGCACGGCTTTCGGGCTTGCGGAGCAGGGCGCGGAGATGGGCGGAGCGGGCACGCGGATTCTCCGCGGCCTCCGTGGCGCTTGGGCGGACGGAACGTGGCGTGAGCAGGGCGAAGCCGGTCTCGGCGCGCGGCGCCAGCAGCGCGCCGGGGCCGTGCCGCGACGTGCCGGGCGTACGGCCGGCGGCCTTTTGGAAGGCGCGCTTCACGATCCGGTCCTCCAGCGAGTGAAATGATACGACAACGATTCGGCCGCCGGGCGCCAGCAGTCCGAGCGCCTGTTCCAGCGCGCGCTCGATCTCGCCCAGCTCGTCGTTCACGCGGATGCGCAGGGCCTGGAAACTGCGGGTCGCGCCGTGGATCCCGGAGGGGTCGCGGGGGACGGCGCGGCGGATCACCTCGGCGAGCTGCAGCGTGGTCTCGAAGGGGGTCTCGGCGCGGGCCTTGATGATGGCGCGGGCGACGCGGCGGGAAAATCGCTCCTCGCCGAACTCCCAGATGAGGTCGGCGAGCTCGCCCTCGGGCAGGGTGTTCACGAGGTCGGCCGCGCTCGGGCCGGTGCGGCCCATGCGCATGTCGAGCGGCCCGTCGAAGCGGAAGGAGAAGCCGCGCTCGGGCGTGTCGATCTGGAAGCTGGAGACGCCGAGGTCCAGCACGGCGCCATCCAGCGAGGCCACGCCGGCGGCCGAGAGATGCGCCAGCATGTCGCCGAAGCGGCCCTCGATGAGGTGCAGCCGGCCCGGATGCGCGGCGGCCAGCGCGGCGCCGCGGGCGATGGCCTCGGGATCGCGGTCCATGGCCCAGACGGTGCAGGGGGAGGCGTCCAGGATGGCGCGGGCATAGCCGCCGCCGCCGAAGGTGCCGTCGAGGATGATCTCGCCGGCCTGGGGGGCCAGGTGCTCCAGGACCTCGTTCAGCAGGACGGGGATGTGCACCATCAGGCGTTTCCTGCGGCGGCGCGGGCGCGCGCCTTCTCGGCCAGCGCATGGCGGGCCTTCTCGATCTGGGCCTCGGCGGCCGCGGGCTCCCAGAGTTCGATGCATTCCATGCGGCCAAGGAAGGCCACGCTGTCGCCGAGTCCGGCAAAGGAGATCAGGTCGGCGGGAAGAATCATGCGGCCGTCCGGGTCGGGGGTGACGTCGACCGTGTCGGAATAAAGGGCGTAGGCCCGGAAATCCTCGTCCTCGTCCGGCTCGTCGAGCGGGTTCTTGGAGCTGAGGGCGGCGTCGAAGGCGGAGGCGGGCCAGGCCTCGATGCAGGGGTGGCGCGTGGAACGGCGCAGCACGAGGCCTTCGCCGGCAAGGCGGGTGCGGAACAGGGCCGGCACGCTGCAGCGCCCCTTCTTGTCCAACCCGTTGATGAATTTGCCCCGGAACTGGGTCATCGTGCCGACAGATGCCCCTTTCGTATGCGCCAGAGGGGGACCGTCGGCTGTCATCCTGTCGGGAGCAGCGGCCGACGAGATTCCCCCCCGGAAACCCCGTCGGCTCGCCCGACCAGCCCTTTTCCAGATGCTCGCCCCCCCGAGCGTCTCATCCGTATTGGGCTGTGGCGGTTTTATCTGGGTAGGTATGGGTAATCAAGGGATAACGACTCAGCCTGAAATGGCCCGTAACGTCCATTCCCGTTGTTTGACAGAGGCTTGAGCGAAACCGCTCAGACTTTACCTCCATGGCGTGACACCCTTTTTATGGGCTGTTGCAAAGGAGCAACACAAACGCGCTTGACCGGACACGGCGGCTCGGCGCAACAAGTGCACGGTGCCGGGCGGCTGGACGGCCGCTGGTTTCGCGAGCGATCGCGGGGCTGGAGGAAAGTCCGGGCTCCACGGAAATACGGTGCCGGCCAATGGCCGGCGGGCGTAAGCCTAGGGAAAGTGCCACAGAGAACAGACCGCCGCTCCAGTGCCTGTTTCGGCAGGGGCTCGGGCGGTCAGGGTGAAACGGTGGGGTAAGAGCCCACCGCGCTTCCAGCAATGGCGGCGGCACGGCAAACCCCACCGGGAGCAAGGCCGAATAGGGAGGGCAGCGCAAGCAGGGGCATTTCCGCCCCGTCCTCCGGGTTGGCCGCGTGAGGCCCGCGGTGACGCGGGTCCCAGAGGAATGGTCGTCCATGGTCTTCGGGCCAAGACAGAACCCGGCTTACAGGCCGCCCGGCATCATCTTCAGGCGCGAAGCGCCTGAAAATAGTTGATTTTTCGTGCCGTCAGACGGCGGACGGCGTCGTGGCAAGCAGCCCCGACCCGCCGCCTCGCCTTCGCCGCTACGGCGACGCCGGCCACTGTGCGGCCGGATTCCGCGTCTGGCCGTCAGCCTCTGCCGGCGCGCGTCATCCGATCGCGGCGAGCACGCCCTGCATCCGCGCCAGCGTTCCGGCATCGGCCACGCCGTCCACGCGCTCCGGCCGCCAGTGACGCTGGAAGGCGGTGACCAGCACCGGCAGCTCCAGGTCGGTGCGGAAGCCGATGCGGCCGAGCAACTCGCGCGGATCGCCCTCGGCCGGTCCGTCCATGGCGGGCCAGAGCCCGATGCCGTTGTCCGCCAGCCCCCGCCAGTCGAAGAACTCGCCCGGATCCTGCTTACGGTCCGGCGCCACGTCGCTGTGGCCGACGACGTGGCGGGCCGGAATGGGATGGCGCCCCAGGATCTCCAGGCAGAGATCCGCCACCGCGGCCATCTGTAGCGCCGGGAAGTGGCGGTAGCCCCATTCATGGCCGGGATTGACGATCTCGATGCCGATGGAGACATCGTTCAGCGCCTCGCGCCCGCGCCAACAGGAGATCCCGGCGTGCCGGGCCCGCAGGACCTCGGGCACCAGGCGGAAGATGCGCCCGTCTTCCTCGACGACGTAATGCGAGGAGACCACGGCCTCCGGGTCGCGCAGCCGCGCGATGGCCTCGCCGCCGGACTTCATGCCCGTGTAGTGGAGGATCAGCGTGTCGATGACAGCGCCGGACGGGCGCTCGTCGATGTTGGGGGACGGGAGTTCCGTGACGCGAAGGCTCAAAGCTTGCGCTCGCGCTTGATCCGATCCCAGGCATTGTTGATCTCGGCCACCTTGCCGGTGGCCCGCTGGATCAGGTCCTGCGGCGCCCCGCGCGAGGCCATCGCGTCCGGATGGTTCTCGCGCATCAGCTTGCGCCAGGCGGTGCGGACCTGCTCGTCCGTCGCGTCCTTCGGCAGGCCGAGCACGGCATAGGCGTCCACGCCCGGCATGTCCTGGGCGCGGGCGCCCGGCCGCGCTTGGCCGTCGCGGGCGCGCTCCCACTCCTGCGCCTCGAGCCGGAAGCCGGTCTGCACCCGCTGGAGGAAGCGGACCTCGCCGCGCGTCAGCGGGCCGTCGGCGCGGGCGATCTGGAAGAGCGCGCTCAGCACATCTTCGAGCATGGGCTTCTCGGCGGCGAAGGCCTCGCCGAGGCGGTCGGCGAAGGGCTCGTAATCGGAGGAGGTTTCCCGCGCCTCGTCGAAGAGCTCCGCCACGTCCTTCATGTTCTGCGGCGGGATGCGGAACATCCGCTTGAAGGCGTCGATCTCGGCGCGGACCACCGGCCCGTCGCACTTCGCGAGCTTGGCCGAGAGCACCACCACCGAGATGGCGAAAAGCTGTTCGCGCGAGCCCAGCGCCGCCGCCATGTTCGCGGCATTGGGGCCGAGGCGCTTGGCGCTGTCGGCCGCATGGCCGGCCAGGGCGCCCATGACGGCGCCGACCGGCCCGCCCGTCGCGAAGCCGGCGATCCCGCCGATGATCTTGCCCCAGAAGCCCAACGCCAATCCCTTTGCTCCGCTGGGAAGTAACACGCCAACCCCCTTGCGCGCCACGCCCCGGGCCTGCAAAGCGGTTCCAGGTCGAGGAGTTTGGGAATGAGCGTTGGGACTTGGCAATTCTGGATCGATCGCGGCGGCACCTTCACCGATGTGGTGGCCCGGCACCCCGACGGATCGCTCTCCACCGCCAAGCTGCTCTCCGAGAATCCCGGCCGCTACAAGGATGCGGCGGTGGCCGGTATCCGCCAGGTGCTGGGGCTGGAGGCGGGCGCACCCCTGCCCGAAGGGCTGGTCGAGGCCGTGAAGATGGGCACGACCGTCGCCACCAACGCCTTGCTGGAGCGCAAGGGCGAGCGGGTTCTGCTGCTGGTACCGGTGGGCTTCGCCGACATGTTGCGCATCGGCAACCAGGCGCGGCCGCGACTCTTCGACCTGAACGTGAAGCTGCCGGAGTTGCTGCACGAGCGGGTCGCCGAGATCGGCGGCCGCGTGACGGTGGACGGGGCGGAGATCGAGCCGCTCGACGAGGCGGCGGCGCGCCAGGCCCTGCAGGCGGCCTTCGACGACGGCATCCGCGCGGTCGCGATCGTGCTGATGCACGCCTGGGCGCATCCGGCGCACGAGCTGCGGATCGGCGCCCTCGCGGAGAAGATCGGCTTCCCGCAGATCAGCCTCTCCCACCAGGCGAGCCCGCTGCCCCGCATCGTGCCGCGCGGCGACACGACGGTGGTGGACGCCTATCTCTCGCCGATCCTGGGCCGCTACGTGCGGCAGGTGGCGTCCGAGCTGGGCGGCCCCGTCCGATCGATCGACGCCGAAGGCGGAGAGCGTGAATCGGCCGGGCACAGCGTCCGATCGATCGACGCCGAAGGCGGAGAGCGTGAATCGCCCATCAAGCTCTACTTCATGCAGTCCTCCGGCGGCCTGGCCGAGGCCAACAGCTTCCAGGGCAAGGACGCGATCCTCTCCGGCCCGGCCGGCGGCATCGTGGGCGCGGCGCGGACGGCGGCGATGGCCGGCTACGACCGCATCATCGGCTTCGACATGGGTGGCACCTCGACGGACGTGGCGCTTTACGCCGGCGCCTTCGAGCGCGCCTTCGAGACGGTGGTGGCCGGCGTGCGCATGCGCGCGCCGATGATGGCGATCAACACGGTGGCCGCCGGCGGCGGCTCCATCCTGAAGTTCGATGGCGCGCGCTACCGCGTGGGGCCGGAGAGCGCGGGCGCCGTGCCCGGCCCGGCCTGCTACCGGCGCGGCGGGCCGCTCACCGTCACCGACGCGAATGTGATGGTCGGCAAGATCCAGCCCAGGCATTTCCCGGCCATCTTCGGGCCCAGCGGCGACCAGCCGCTCGACGTGGAAATCGTGCGGGAAAAATTTGCCGCGCTGGCCGCGGAGATCGCGAAGGCCACGGACACGAAGCCCTCGCCCGAGGACGTCGCCGAAGGCTTTCTGCGGATCGCCGTGTCCAACATGGCCCATGCCATCAAGCAGGTGAGCCTGCAGCGCGGCTACGACGTGACGAAATACGCGCTGGCCTGCTTCGGCGGCGCGGGCGGGCAGCACGCCTGCCTCGTGGCCGACGAGCTCGGCATGGAGACGGTTTTCATCCACCCCTTCGCCGGCGTGCTGAGCGCCTATGGCATGGGTCTCGCCGACCAGGCGGTGATCCGCGAGGCGGCGGTCGAAAAGCCCCTCGCGCCCGAGGGGATGGAGGTGCTGGAGGCACGCCTCGCCGAGCTGGAGGCCACCGGCCGCACCGAGCTGGTTCGCCAGGGCGCGGCGGGCGAAAAACTCAAGGCCGAGCACCGCCTGCACCTGCGCTATGCCGGCACGGATTCCTTCCTTCCCATCGCCTTCGGCTGCTACCACGGCGTGCTGCGCGCGTTCACTGAGGCGCATCGCGCGCGCTTCGGCTTCGCGACGCCGGAACGCCAGGTCGTCGTCGAGGCCGCGATCGCCGAGGTCACCATGCCCGGCGAGGCCGTGCAGGAGGAGAAGCTCGCCGAGCGCGTGGCCGGCGAGGCCATCCCGCTGCTCGACCGCGTGACGTTCTTCGCCCAGGGCGCCGCCCATGACGCGCCCGTCCATGACCGCGAGGGGCTGCTGGCGGGCGATGCCATCCGCGGCCCCGCGCTGATCCGCGAGGCCATCGCGACCACCGTGGTCGAGCCCGGCTGGGAGGCGCGCGTCACGCCGCTGAACCACCTCGTGCTCCACCGCATCGAGGCCCGCGCCGCCGCGCGTCTGGCCGAGACCGGCCGCGTCGACCCGGTGATGCTGGAGCTGTTCAACAGCCTCTTCATGTCCATCGCCGAGCAGACCGGCACGGTGCTGCAGAACACCAGCCTGTCGGTGAACATCAAGGAGCGGCTCGACTTCTCCTGCGCCATCTTCGACGTGACGGGACAGCTCATCGCCAACGCGCCGCACGTGCCCGTGCATCTCGGCGCGATGGGCGAGAGCGTGCGCACGGTGATCCGCTCGCGTGGCGCCACGCTGCGGCCGGGCGACGTGGTGGCGCTGAACAATCCTTATAATGGCGGCACGCACCTGCCCGACGTGACGGTGATCACGCCGGTCTTCGACGAGGCCGGGAAGGAGATCCTCTTCTTCGTGGGCAGCCGTGGGCACCACGCCGATATCGGCGGGCTCACGCCCGGCTCCACGCCGCCGGGCTCGGCGACGCTGGAGGAGGAAGGCGTCGTCATCGACGACTTTCTTCTTGTCGACGCCGGCCACTTCCGGGAAGCCGAGTTCCGCGCGCTGCTCGCCTCCGCGCGCTATCCCGCGCGCAGCCCGGACGTGAATGTCGCCGACGTGAAGGCCCAGGTCGCCGCCAACGAGATGGGCGTGCAGGAGCTGCGCCGCGCCGTGCGCGAGTTCGGCCTCGGCGTCGTCCGTGCCTATATGGGCCACGTGATGGACAACGCCGAGGAGAGCGTGCGCCGCGTCCTCTCCACGCTGAAGAACGGCCGCTTCGAGACCGTCACCGATGACGGCACCCCGCTCGTCGTCGAAGTCCGCGTGGACCAGGCGAACCGCCGCGCGGTGATCGACTTCACCGGCACGGGGCCGGAGCGGCCGGACAATTTCAACGCGCCGGCCGCCGTCTGCCGGGCGGTGGTGCTCTACTGCTTCCGCTCGCTGGTGGGCGAGGACATCCCGCTCAACGACGGCTGCCTGAAGCCGCTGGAGATCATCGTCCCGCCGGCGAGCTTCCTCAGCCCGACGGCCGGTGGACCGGGAGGGGGCCGTGCGGTCGTCGCCGGCAACACCGAGGTCAGCCAGGTGACCTGCAACGCGCTGCTGGCTGCGCTCGACGCCTGCGCCGCCGCGCAGTCGACGATGAACAACTCGCTCTTCGGCGACGACACCTACCAGTATTACGAGACCATCTGCGGCGGCACCGGCGCCGGCCCGGGCTTCCACGGCACCAGCGCCGTGCAGACGCACATGACCAACACCCGCATGACCGATCCGGAAATCCTGGAGATGCGCTACCCCGTGCGGCTCGAGGAGTTCTCGATCCGCCGCGGCTCGGGCGGCGCCGGACAATGGCGCGGCGGCGACGGCTCGCGCCGGCGCATCCGCTTCCTGCGCCCGATGCAGGCGGTGGTCGTGGCGTCGCGCCGCAACGTGGCGCCGCACGGCCTGCACGGCGGCGAGAATGGCGCGCCGGGCCGGCAATGGGTGGACCGCGCTGACGGCACGCGCGACATCATCCCCGGCAATGCCGGCAAGGCCGACCTGGAGCCCGGCGACATTCTCGTCGTCGAGACGCCCGGCGGCGGCGGCTGGGGAGAAGGTTGAGCCGAGCCGCCACCGCGCGCGGGATCATCCTCGCGCTCCTCGCGGGGCTCGCCGCCCTGGCGGCGGCGGCGGCCTATGTGCTTCCGAAGTACCTCGATTGGGATCGCCATCGCGGGACCATCGCGGCCATCGCCTCCGAGCGCCTGGGCCGCCCCGTCTGGCTCGAAGGCCCCGTCACGCTGGAACTGCTGCCCCAGCCGCGGCTGGAGGCCTCGCGCGTCGTCCTCGGCCAGACGGCGGACGACGTGCGCATGTCCGCCCGCGCGCTGCGGCTGCGCCTCGACCTCGGCTCGCTGCTGCTGGGCCGCATCAAGGTGCGCGAGCTGGCGCTGGTCGGCGCCGACATCCGGCTGCCCTGGCCGCCCACGGCGCTGCCCGGCCTGGCGCCGCTGCCGCGCCTCACCGCCCTCGATGCGCGGCTGGAGGACAGCCGCATCTCCATCGGCGAGGCGGTGATGGAGGGCGTCTCCGCGCGCCTCACCGCCGGCAATCCCTCCGAGGCACTGACGGCGGAGGGCGCGCTCGTCTGGCGCGGCCGCCCGGTGCGCTTCCAGGCCACGCTCGGCCGCGCCGGCGACGACGGCATCGCGCCGCTCGACATCTCCGCGAGCCATGCCGGCGTGAACCTCCAGGCGCGCGGCGTCCTGCTGGCCGAGGGCGGCTTCGAGGGGCGGCTGGAGGCCAGCGGTCCCGACCTCGCCACCGTGATTCCCGCCCCGCCCGGCCCCTTCCGCGCGACCTCCTCCCTGCTGGCCGGCGCCGAAGCGCTGACCGCACGGCAGCTGACCCTGGAAGTCGGCAGCCAGACGGTGCGCGGTTCGGCGCTGCTGCGGCTGGGGCGTGAGCCGCGCTTCGACCTGACGCTGGCCACCCCGCGCCTCGACGTGGAGCCCTGGCTGGCGGCCCTGCGCGGCGCCCGCCCGCAGACCGTGCCCGTCTCGCTCGACCTTTCCGCCGAGGGCGCGACGCTCGGCCCGCTGCGCCTGCGCAAGCTGCGCGTCGCCGCCTTCCTGCAGGGCGAGCGCCTGACCCTCAGCGACGTTTCGGCCGAGCTCCCCGGCGAGACCACGCTGGAGGCCTCCGGCGCCAGCGCCGGGCCGCGCCTCGACCTCGCGCTGCGCTGGCGTTCGGCCCGGCCGGAGCAGCTCGCCGAGGCGCTGGGCCTGCCCGCACGCTGGCCGCTTCCGGCCGGGGACTCCGAGGGCCAGCTCCGTCTCTCCTGGGAGGGGACGCAGTTCACCGCGACCGACCTCACGGCCCGGCTCGGCACGACGCGCGCGACCGGCGGCTTCGTCTGGCGCCAGCAGGCCCGGCCGAGCCTCGCGCTCGGGCTGGAATTCGACACGCTGGAGACGGCCGTCACGCCCGGCCAGCTCCTGACCTCGCTGCGCGAGGTGGGCACCGACGCCGATTTGCAGCTCCGCCTCGGCTTCGGCCGCCTCGCTCTCGGCGGCTCCATCTGGGACCGGCTGACCTTGGACGGCGCCGCGGAGAATGGCCGCCTCCTGCTGCGCCGCCTCGCGGGGCGGCATCTTGGCCTGGACGTGACCCTGACCGGCACGCTCGCCGCCGGCCGCGTCAGCGACCTCAGCCTGGAGGCCGAGGGCGTCGCCGGCCCGCTGCTCGCCCGCCTCGGGCTGGAGCGGCCGAGCCTCGCCGCCCTGCCGTTGCGGCTGCGCGCCACCGGCGCCGGCCCGCTGGACGCGCTGGCCGTGCGGCTGGAGAGCGACCTCGCCGAGGCGCGCATCGAGGCCCAGGCCACGCTCGACCAAGCCACCCTCGACAAGGATGGGAGCCGCGGGCAGGGCACGGTGACCGTCCGCCACCCCGGCGCGGCCCGCATGATCGGCGTGCTGCTGGAGCGCGAGCCGCCGGACTGGATCGGCGAGGGGTCCTTCTCCCTCATTGCCAGCCTCGCCGGCCGCCCCGGCTCCTGGAGCGCCGAGAGCTTCGAGCTCGTCGCCGGGGAACTGCGCGGCCGCGGCCAGCTGGCCGTGGCGCCCGCCGAAGCGCGTCGCGCGATCACCGGCCGCCTCGCCATGGAGCGCCTGCCGTTGCCGGACTGGCGGGACCTGGATCTCGCCGGTTGGCCCGACCTGAATGTCGACGTCTCCCTGACCGCCGATCGCGTGGAGCCGCTGGGATTGCCGACGATCGAGCAGGCCTCGGCGAACCTGCGCGCCGACGCCGCCTCGCTGCGGCTGGAGGATCTGCGCGGCAGCCTGGCGGGCGGCACGCTGGCCGGCACCGCGCGGCTGGAGCGTGGCCCGGCCCTGCGCCTCTCCGCCGAGGGCAGCTTCAACGACGTGGTGCTCTCCGGCCCGCTCACCGGCCGGCCGGTGGATATCGGCGCCGGCCGGCTCTCCGGCGAGTTCCGGCTGACCAGCACGGGCAATGCGCCCGCCTCATTGGTCGCCGGGCTGGGCGGCTCGGCGCGGCTCACGCTGCGCGACGGCGTGGTGCAAGGGCTGGACGGCGTGGCGGCCGCGGCCGCGCTCGGGCTGAGCGACCTCCGCACGGCCGAGGCGGCGCTGCGCGTGGCCCTGCGCGGCGGTGCCACCCCTGTGGAGCGCGGCACCGCAAGCCTGTCCCTGGCCGCCGGCACCGTCACCTTCGACGAGGCGGCGCTGAGCGGCGATGCGGGCCTGGTTCTGGGCCTCTCAGGCCAGGTCGACCTGCCGCGCGATGTGCTCGACCTCCGTGTCACCCTGCCTGTGCAGGAGGGCGCGCCCGAAGTCGCCCTGCGTCTCACCGGTCCGGGCATGGCCCCCCGCCGGCTGGTGGAGGTCGCGCAATGGTTGCGCTGGCGCGCAGAACACTCGCCCTGACCCATGGACGAATGCGGTCGGGCACGGCAGTTTGCGACCGCTCCTAAAAGGCGGATGTTGAGATGACGATTGAGACAGGTTCCCGGGCCGATGCCCTCGCGCGGGCTGCCGCGATGTTCGACGAAGGCAAGCTGAAGGCCCGGCTCTCGGATTTCGTCGCCATTCCCTCGACCGCGCAGGAGCCCGGCTACGAGCCCTACCTGACGCAGTACCTGGAACAGGCCATCAAGCCCTGGGTCGAAAGCCTGGGCTTCACCTCCGTCACGATCCACCCCAATCCGCTGGCGGGCTTCGGCCCCATCCTCACCGCCGAGCGCATCGAGGATCCCTCGCGCCCGACGGTCCTCCTCTACGGCCATGGCGACACGGTCCGCGGCCTCGACGACCAGTGGAGCGAGGGGCTCAAGCCCTGGGAGCTCATCGAGCGCGACGGCAAGTGGTACGGGCGCGGCACGGCCGACAACAAGGGCCAGCACGTCATCAACCTCATGGCGCTGGAGGCCACGCTGGCCGCGCGCGGCGGCAAGCTGAACGCCAACGTCAAGCTCGTCCTCGAGATGGCGGAGGAGCGCGGCAGCCGCGGGCTGCGCGAGTTCGTCGCCCAGAACGCGCGCGCGCTGGCCGCCGACGCGCTCATCGCCAGCGACGGCCCGCGCGTCATGCCCGAGGTGCCGACCATCGCCACCGGCACGCGCGGCACCTTCCACTTCGACCTCGTGGTGAAACTGCGCGACGGCGGCGTGCATTCCGGCCATTGGGGCGGGCTCACCACCGACCCGGCCGTGATCCTGGCCCATGCCATCGGCACGATGATGGACCGCAACGGCAAGATCCTCGTGCGCGACTGGCTGCCCCGGAACGGCGTCCCCGCCGATGTCCGCGGCGTGCTGGCGGGCTGCGAGGTCGGCGGCGGCGGCGAGGCGGCGACGATCGACCCGAACTGGGGCGAGCCGGGCCTCACCGCGGCCGAGAAGATCTACGGCTGGAACAGCCTCATCATCCTGGCGATGATCAGCGGGCAGCCGGAAGGCCCGGTGAATGCCGTCGCGCCCGAGGCCCGCGCGCATTGCCAGATCCGCTACACGGTCGACAGCGACCCTGAGACCTTCGCGGATTCGCTGCGCAAGCACCTCGACGCGCACGGCCTGCAGGAGGTGAAGATCCAGAACGCCTTCACGCGCATGCCCGCCTCCCGCACCTCGCCCTCGCACCCCTGGGTCGTCTGGGCGCGCGAGAGCATGGAGAAGTCGCTGGGCAAGCATGTGCAGGTGATCCCGAACTCCTCGGGCGGGCTGCCGGGCGACGTCTTCGTGGACCACCTGAACGTGCCGCTGGTCTGGGTGCCGCACAGCTACAATGGCTGCAAACAGCACGGGCCGGACGAGCACCTGCTGCCGGGGCCGGCGCGGGAAGGGTTGCTGGCGTTTGCCGGGATGTATTGGGATCTTGGGGAGAAGTAGAAAGGCGGGGGCTCTGCCCCCGAACCCCCGCTGGGGATCGTGTCGATCCCCAGGCCCCTGACGGAACTTCAGATCAGGCGGGCTTCGCGCAGCGCGGCGCGGAGGGCAGGGGGGAGGCCATCGATGCCGGGAGCCATGCTGTGGTCCGCGAGGTCCGGCGGCGCGGCCTCGGGGTCCAGGTAGCGCCAGCCCTGGAAGGCCTTCACGGAACGGGCGGCGACAGGGACGAGGAGCGGGTCCAGCACCAGGCCGGCGCAGGCCGTCCCGTCCTCCATCGTGTCGTCGATGATGTCGATGATCCGCTGCCGCACCTGCAGAAAGCCGGCCACCACCCAATAGATGCTGCCGCCGTCCAGGATGTCGTCGCGCCGTTTCGGCCGGTTCCGCGTCCGATGGCGCAGCGGCGCATGTGTGATCGCGCGCTCGGTCTGCCACGCCTGAAGCTGCGCGACGTCCTTGGGGCCGACGGAGAGCTTGATGAGGTGGATCATCAAGGAATGAATGGGCCCGACCCCGGAGTCGGGCAAGATCGCAGCCAAAAACGTTTGTGGAGAACTGGATCAGACGATGAGAATCCGGCCGCAACGCGGCCGGCGCCGCCCACTCAACCGCGCAGGTG
>JAQGHZ010000506.1 GCA_028291485.1 Rubritepida sp.
CGACGTGCAGCTCGGCACGCGACGGATGGAGCTTGTCGGCGTGGTCGAGATCGGGCCGAGCTTCGGCGCCGACGGCAATGTCGTGATGAGCGAGACGAATTTTCGCCGGATCGTGGAGCGGCAGGCCTCGAACACGGATCTGGTCGCCCTGAAGCTGCGCGACGGCGCCGATCCCGTCGCCGTGCGCGATCGGCTGCGCGCGCTGCTGCCCGGCGACGTGTCGGTGATGACGCATGCGGAACTCGTGGCGCACGAGCGCGCCTATTGGGAGAACGGCACGCCGATCGGCTTCATCTTCGTCTTCGGCAGCCTGATGGGCCTCGTGGTCGGGATGGTGATCGTCTACCAGATCCTCTTCTCCGACATCGCGAGCCACATCGCGGAATACGCCACGCTCAAGGCGATGGGATACTCCAACGGCTATCTCTCGCGCGTCGTGATGGGCTCCGCGCTGATCCTCGCGATCATCGGCTTCATCCCGGGCCTGGGGCTCTCCTGGTTCCTCTACGATCTCGTGGGCAAGGCGACCTTCCTGCCGCTCTTCATGCAACCGGAGCGCGCGCTGACGGTGTTCCTGATGATCTTCTCCATGTGCGCGATCGCCGGCATCCTCGCGGTGCGCAAGCTGCGCGACGCCAATCCGGCGGATATGTTCTGATGAGCGAGAGGCCCGTCGAGCTCCGGGACATCACCTTCGCCTACGGCACCGGCGAGCTGCGGCGCGTGGTGCTGCGCGAGGTGGACCTCTCCATCGCGCCCGGCGAGATCGTGCTGCTCACCGGCCCCTCCGGCTCGGGCAAGACGACGCTGCTCACGCTGATCGGCGCGCTGCGCTCAATGCAGCTCGGCACGGCGCGCGTGCTGGGGCAGGAGCTGTCCGGCGCCTCGGAGGGCGAGCGCGTGCGGCTGCGCCGGCGCATCGGCTTCATCTTCCAGAACCACAACCTCCTCGGCTTCCTCACGGCGCGGCAGAACGTCGCGATGTCGATGGAGCTCGACGGCGGGATGACGGAGGTGCAGCGCATGCAGCGGGCGGGCGAGATGCTCGAAGCCGTGGGCCTGCGCGGCCATGCGGAGAAGCCGCCCTCGCAGCTTTCGGGCGGGCAGCGTCAGCGCGTCGCCGTGGCGCGCGCGCTGGCCGGCGACCCGGGCCTGATCCTCGCCGACGAGCCGACGGCCGCGCTCGACAAGGTGAGCGGGCAGGAGGTGGTGCACCTGCTGCGCGACCTGGCGAAGCGCCGCGCCGTGCCGATCCTGCTGGTGACGCACGACCCGCGCATCCTGGACATCGCCGACCGGATCGTCGCGATGGAGGACGGGCGGATCGTGCAGGCGGAGACGGCGAAGGCCGGCTGACGGGTCGGCGCCGGCCCTTGAAGGTGGACGGCCTCGCGAGCAGCGAGGACACCGAGCGGCTGGTGACTGCGTCGCGGCCGGGATGGGCGTGACCATGCTGCCGCGCGCCGTGTCGAGGCCTTGGGCCTGCGGAGCGACCTGCGCTGCCACCGCATCGCCGGCGAGGAGGGGCGCACCACGACCCTCTTCATCCGGCGGCGCGACGCCTATCGCGGGCGCGCGATGACCGAGTTCCTGGGGCTCATTGATCTACGATGAAGCCGTCGAAGTGCGGCCGCATGCTGATCGGCTTCACCACCGGCGGGCGGATCTTCTGCGCATCCGGCAGCAGCGCCATGCCGAGGCCGGGACGCGAGGGGATGTCCACGAAGCCGTTCTTCGCCTCGGGCACCTCGTCCACCACGTCATGGCCCAGATGCTTCATGGTCGACTGGAAGCGCCCGGCTTCGAATCCCGTCGCGTATTCCTGGATCGCGAAGTTCGGGATCGCCGCGGCGAGCTGAAGGCACGCCGCGAGTCCGATCGGCGAGAGCGGGTTGTGCGGCACCACCATCACCTGGTGCGCCTCGGCGATCGCCGCGACCTTCTTGCCGCCCGTGATCCCGCCGCAGAGGCAGAGGTCCACCCGCGCATATTCCACGCCGCCGCGCGCCATCAGCGCCTGGAATTCGTAGATGGTGGAGAAGCGCTCACCCGTCGCGATGGGCACATGCGTCTTCTCCGCGACGCGGGCCATGGCGTCCGGCCCCTCGGGGCGGATCGGGTCCTCGATGAACATCGGGTGGAATTCCTCGATGCCGCGGGAGAAGACGATGGCCTCGGCCACCGTCAGCCGGCGATGCACCTCGATGAGCAGGTCCACGCGGTCGCCGACGACCTCGCGCATGCGGCGCGTGTTGTCGATCGCGTCGCGCATCTTCTTCACATGGGTCTTGAAGTAGACTTGGTCGTTGCCCTCGTCGAGGAAGGGATTGAGGTGGCCGAAGGCGTTGAAGCCGGCCTCCATCTTGCGCTGGCATTCCTCCAGCATGAGCTCGATCGTCTTCTCGTAGATATGGCCGTAGATGCGCGCCTTCTTCCGAGCCGCCCCGCCGAGCAGGTCGTAGATCGGCACGCCCAGCGCCTGGCCCTTGATGTCCCACAGCGCGATGTCGATGGCCGAGATCGCCGCGTTGATCGCCAGCCCCTGGAAGTAGCTGAAGCGGTGCATGACGTTCCAGTGGTGCTCGATGTCGCCGGCCTCCTTGCCGACGAGATACTCGCCGAAGCGGCTGATCGCGGTCGCCGCCGCCTGGATGTGCCCCCAGATGCCGGCCTCGCCGACGCCGGTGAGGCCCTGGTCCGTCTCGACCTGGACATACATGAACTGGCCGACATGCAGCGGCTCGACCCTGGTGATCTTCATGGCGCTTCTCCTCCTCGCATTTCGCTATTGCTGGAGCAGATCGGCCTCCTTGGCGAGTCCGGGCGACCAGCGCGTGATACGGTGGATGGAGGCCGGCGGCGTGTTCTCGCGCACCGTGTCCAGCCGCTCCGCCTTCAGCCCCAGCCGTTCGAGGATATCGCTGCGGATCGGGAAGCGCGGCCCGAAGCCCA
>JAQGHZ010000514.1 GCA_028291485.1 Rubritepida sp.
GAAGGGCTCGTCTTCTCGCCCGGCCGCAATGCCAAGCTCGCGCTCATGCGGCAATGGTTCGCGACCCAGGGCGACCCGGACCGCGGCATCGGCCTCGCGGCGCTGGCCGGCGAGCTGGTCTTCCGCACTGCCAAGCCCGCGATCCTGCGCGAGCTGATCGCCGAGCGCACGGACCCCACGCTCTTCGCCCTCAGCTACGATTACGTGGGCGACCTCGCCGAGACCATCGCGCTGATGTGGCCGGAGACGGGCAGCAACCGGCCGCCGCTCAGCCTGACCGAGGTGGTGGAGACGCTGGAGACGGCGCCAAAGACCTCCCTGCCCAAGGTCATCGCCGGCTGGATGGACGCCCTGGACCCGGGCTCGCGGCTGGCGCTCATCAAGCTGGTGACCGGCGGGCTGCGGGTGGGCGCCTCGGCACGGCTGGCCAAGACCGCGCTGGCTGAGTGGGGTAAAGTCGATGTGGGCGAGATCGAGGAGGTCTGGCACGGCGTCGCGCCGCCCTACCGCCCGATCTTCGCCTGGCTGGAGGGGCAGGGGCCGCGCCCCGACCCGAGGGGCCTGCCGGTCTTCCGGCCCCTGATGCTGGCCCATCCGCTGGAGGAGAAGGACTTTTCGAACCTCGACGCGCCGGACTGGCGGGCGGAGTGGAAGTGGGACGGCATCCGCGTGCAGCTCACCGCCGGGCCGGGCGGTGCGCGCCTCTGGTCGCGCTCGGGCGAGGACGTGTCCGGCGCCTTCCCGGAGATCCTGGAGGCCATGACCTTCCACGCCGTCGCCGACGGCGAGCTGCTGGTCGTCCGCGACGGCGAGGTCGCGCCCTTCTCCGACCTGCAGCAGCGGCTGAACCGCAAGGTCGTCACACCCAAGATGCTGCGCGACTACCCCGCTGCCGTGCGCCTCTACGACCTGCTCTTCGACGGCGAGGAGGATCTGCGCGGGCTGCCCTTCGACATCAGACGCGCCCGGCTGGATGCCTGGTACGCGCGGGTCCGGCCCGAGCGCATGGACCTCTCGCCGCTCATCCCTTTCTCCACCATGGAGGAACTCGCCGGGATCCGCGCCGGCGCCCGCGCCGCCTCCATCGAGGGGCTGATGCTCAAGCGCGGCGACAGCATCTACTCCCCCGGCCGCATCAAGGGCCCCTGGTGGAAGTGGAAGCGCAACCCGCTCTCGGTGGATGCCGTGCTGATGTACGCGCAGCGCGGTCACGGCAAGCGCAGCAGCTTCTACTCCGACTACACCTTCGGGCTGTGGCGCGACGGCGAGCTGGTGCCCATCGGCAAGGCCTATTCCGGCTATACCGACGAGGAGCTGCTGTGGCTCGACAAATGGATCCGCACCCACACCACCAACCGCTTCGGCCCCGTGCGGGAGGTGGAGCGCGGCCTCGTGCTGGAGGTGGAGTTCGACGCGGCGCAGTACTCCTCGCGGCACAAGTCGGGCGTGGCGCTGCGGTTCCCCCGGATCGCACGAATCCGGCGCGACAAGCCGCCCGAGGAGGCCGACCGGCTGGAGACGCTGGTGGCGCTGATCGTGCAAGGGGCCGCCGCGGCGTAGTTGCGAGAGGGGCTCCCCCCTCGCGGTTGTCTCCGCTTCGCGGCCAACCCCCGCCAGGGAAAACGTTCCCTGGACCCTCATCCGCTAGGCATCCAGCATCGGCATGAAGCCGCCGAAGATCATGCGCTTGCCGTCGAACGGCATCTCCGCCTGCAGGCGGGGGTCGGCCATGACCTTCGGCCAGCCCGCGTCGCGCGCCGCCTTGGACGGCCACTCGATCCAGGAATAGACCACCGCCTCCTCGCCCGTGGCCTTCACCGCGCGGCGGCAGTCGGTGACCTTGCCGTCCGGCACATCGACGCCCCAGGCATCCATGACCCGCGCCGCGCCGCTCTCCTCCAGCACTTGGGCCATCAGCGCCGCCCGCTCGCCGAAGGCCGCCTTGTTGCCCGTCGGCACCGGCATCAGCGCGCCGTCCACATAGCCCATCCGCCCGTCGGTGCCGGCCTCGCGGATCGGTGCGAAGCCGCCGAAGATCATCCGCTTGCCGTCGAAGGGCATGCCGGCCTCCATCAGCGCCTTCATGCGCGGATCGGACATCATCCGCCCATAGGCTGCGCCGGCCACTTCCTGGCTCGGATATTCATGCCAGGAGAAGACGACCGTCTCGCCCGGCTCGGCCTGCACCGCGCCCTTGAAGTCGGTGACCTTGCCGTCCGGCACGTCGTCGCCCCAGGCCTCGACCACGCGGGTCGCGCCGAACTCCCGGAACAGCGGCGCGGAATCCTTCGCGAGTTTCAGATACTCGCTCTTCTTGGCGGACGGTACGGCGACGACGAATCCCTGCACATAAGACATGACGTTTCTCCTTGCGTGCCCGTAATGGGTTAGGTACATAGAGGTTGATATCAACCTAATATGATCCATGTCAAACGACGAATCTGTGTCCGCAACCGTTCCCTTCGCGACGACCTTGCATGTTCGCGACCACTGCCTGTGCCTCGCGGCGCAGCGCGCGGCCCGTGCCCTCGCGCGCCGCTTCGACGAGGCGCTGCGCCCGGCCGGCCTGACGAGCGGGCAATTCTCGCTGCTGATGTCGCTGAACCGGCCTGAGCCGCCGTCCATGGGCTCGGTCGCGGCACTGCTGGCGATGGACCGCACCACCCTGACGGCGAACCTCAAGCCGCTCGAGCGGCGCGGCCTCGTGGAGATCGCGCCCGATCCGAAGGACCGCCGCAGCCGGCGCCTGACGCTGACGCAGGCCGGCCAGGCCGTGCTGCAGGCCGCGGTGCCG
>JAQGHZ010000582.1 GCA_028291485.1 Rubritepida sp.
TGCCTCAGTCGTCGTGGCGCTCCCGTGAAGAACCTGACCCATAGCGCGTCCCTCGATTCCTGCGGCTAGAGTGCACCAGCAAAATCCGGGATCAAACACCTAGGTGGCCGGGGTTGGAGTGGCCCGCCCTTCAGCGGCCGACGGCGTAGCCCTGCATGCCGCGGGGGTTGGCCCCGGCGAAGATCTGCCCGTCCGGCTCGCGGCGGGCGCCGGTCAGGCGCCCTTCGCTCCACTCGCCGCCCATCTCGGCCTTGTGGCCGCGCGAGTGGAGTGCGGACAGCACCTCGGGCGCGAAGCGGCCTTCCAGCACCAGCTTCCCGGGCTTGGCGCCGCGCGGCCAGAAGCTGCTGACCCAATGCTCGGAATGGAAGGAGGGCAGGTCGATCGCCTCCTGGATGTTGAAGCCGTGCGCCAGCATCCGGGAGAGCATGATGGACTGCCACTGGTCCTGCTGCTCGCCGCCCGGCGTGCCGAAGCTCATCCAGGGCTTGCCGTCGCGCAGCACCATGGAGGGCGAGAGGGTGGTGCGCGGCCGCTTGCCGGGCTGGAGCCCGTTGGGCAGCGACTCGTCGAGCCAGAACATCTGGCAGCGCGAGCCGAGGCAGAAGCCGAGCTCCGGGATGGCGGGCGACGATTGCAGCCAGCCGGCCGAGGGCGTCGCGCTGACGAAATTGCCGTGCCGGTCGATCACGTCGATGTGGCAGGTGTCGCCGCCCGAGGCACCGAGGCGCGAGACCGTCGGCTCGCCCGTGCCGGCCGCCATGGCCATAGCCTCGGAGCGGTGCACGGCGGCGGCATAGTCCACGCCGCGGATGGGTAGACCATCCGGGTTGCCGGGCCGGAATTCCATCGAGGCATCGTGGCCGATCAGCTTGCGGCGTTCGTCGGTGTAGGCCTTGGAGAGCAGCGTCGCGAGCGGGACCTCGGTGAAATTCGGGTCACCGTAGAAGGCCTCGCGATCGGCGAAGGCGAGTTTCATGGCCTCGGTGACATGGTGGACGAAATCCTCGCCGACCGGGTCCATCGCCGCGAGGTCGAAGCCGGAGAGCAGTGCCAGGGTCTGCAGCATGGCCGGCCCCTGGCTCCAGGGGCCGCATTTCAGGACGGTCGTGCCCATGAACTCGAAGGCCACCGGCGCCTCCACACCGGCGCGCCAACTGGCCATGTCCTGACCTGTCAGCGCCGCCGCATGGCGCTTGCCCGAGGTGTCCATGGCCGGGTTGCGGCCGAAGCGGTCGATCGCCTCGGCGACGAAGCCGGAATACCAGGCGTTCCGGGCGGCCTGGATCTCGGCATCGCGGTCGCGGCCGTGCGACTCGGCCTCCCGGATCAACCTTTCATAGGTGTCGGCCAGGGTAGGATTGGCATAGAGCTTGCCGGGCTGAGGGCCGCCATCGCGCAGCCAAAGGGCGGCCGAGCTCTTCCACTCGGCCTCGAAGAGCGGCTTCACCGTTGCGACGGTCTGGCAGACGCGTGGCACCATGTGCGCGCCGTGCCGGGCATAGGAGATCGCAAAGGCCAACACGTCGCGCAGGCGCCAGGTGCCGTGGTTGAGCAGCATGGAGGCCCAGGCATCGAAGGCGCCGGGGATGGGCGCCGCGAGGAAGCCCGTGCCCGGCATGATGTCCAGCCCGAGCTGGTTCTTCACGAGATCGACCGTCAGCCCCGCTGGCGCCGGCCCCTGGCCGCAGATCACCAGTTCTTTCCCGAGCCTGGCGTCATGCAGGATGATCGGGCAGTCGCCGCCGGGGCCGTTCAGGTGCGGCTCCACGATCTGCAGGGTGAAGCCGGCCGCCGCCGCCGCGTCGAAGGCGTTGCCGCCCCGCTCCAGCACCGCCATGCCGACCTGGCTCGCCAGCCAGTGCGTGGAGGCCACAGCGCCGAAGGTTCCGGCGATTTCGGGGCGGGTCGTGAACATGTGAGGCCTTTTCGGAAGCGGCTTGATCTGCGCAAAGAAAGAAGGCGGGGTCAATCCGGAGGGGCGATGATCTGGGTGGCGTTGGCGGGCCCTTCGGGGGCGGGGAAGGACAGTCTTCTGGACCGTGTCCGGGAAGATCTGGCGGGCGACGCCCGTTTGCATTTCGCGCAACGGACCATCACCCGTTCGGCCCAGGCCGGGGGCGAGGCGCACGAAGCGGTGTCTTCCGAGGATTTTCAGATGCTTGCGGCCGCTGATGCCTTCGTTCTGACTTGGCAGGCACACGGTCTCCGCTACGGCATCCGGCGCGTCGAAGCCCCCGACGACAAGCTCGTCGTCATCAGCGTGTCCCGGGCCGTGCTGCACGAGGCGTCGCGGATGCGGCGACTGCAGGTCGTCGAGGTCACGGCGCCGCGGGAATTGCTGGCCGAGCGCCTCGCGCGACGCGGCCGGGAGACGGCGGATCAGATCGCCGCCCGCCTCGATCGGGAAATGGGCCTGCCGGAGGGCCTGGACATCGTCACCATCCGCAATGATTCGTCCATCGAGGAGGGCGCCGCGCGCCTCCGGCATGTGCTGGAAGCCGCCGCCTCGTCTTGCGTGACAGGGGCTTTTCCGTCATAGGGCTGCGCATCCGGCGGATGTTCTGCTGGAAATCCACACGCGGCGCTCCCTTCCATATGGCAAGGGTCCGGTCTCGGCTTCGGTCGAGGTTTGCGTCGCGGAGGCTCAACCGGACTGATTTGGAAGGAATTTCGCTCATGGCGATGCCAGAGGTTTCCCTGCGCCAGCTGCTCGAAGCAGGCGTGCATTTCGGCCACCACACGCGGCGCTGGAATCCGCGGATGGCCCCCTACATTTTCGGCATCCGCAACCAGGTCCACATCCTGGATCTGCAGCAGACCGTCCCGATGCTCGAGCGCGCCCTGCGTTCCGTGCGCGACACGGTGGCCGGCGGCGGCCGCGTGCTCTTCGTGGGCACCAAGAAGGCGGCGGCGGAATACGTGGCCGAGGCGGCGACCCGCTGCGGCCAGTACTACGTCAATCACCGCTGGCTCGGCGGCATGCTGACCAACTGGAAGACCATCACCGGCTCCATCAAGCGCCTCAAGGAAATGGACGGCCGCCTCCAGGGCGACATCCAGGGCCTGACCAAGAAGGAAGTGCTGATGCTGACGCGCGAGCGCGACAAGCTCGACCGCGCGCTGGGCGGCATCCGCGAGATGGGTGGCCTTCCCGACATGATCTTCGTCATCGACGTGGTGAAGGAGAAGCTGGCCATTGAAGAGGCGAACACGCTGGGGATCCCCGTCGTGGCCGTCGTGGACAGCAACTGCGATCCGACCGGCGTGACCTTCCCGATCCCGGGCAATGACGACGCGATCCGCGCCATCAACCTCTACTGCGACCTGGTCGCCGCCGCTGTCTTCGACGGTATCTCGGCCGAGATGCAGGCGTCCGGTCGCGACGTCGGCGCCATGGCCGAGCCGATGGCCGAGGAGGCCCCGGTCGAGGTCGCCGCCCCCGAAGAAACTCCGGCCCCCCAGGCCTGAGCGACAACACCCAGAGCGCCACAACGAGGAGCTTGAGCAATGGCTGAAATCACGGCCGGCATGGTGCGGGACCTGCGCGACGCCACCGGCGCCGGCATGATGGACTGCAAGAAGGCGCTGGTGGAGAGCGGCGGCGACATCGAGGCCGCGATCGACTGGCTCCGGAAGAAGGGGCTGTCGGCCGCTGCCAAGAAGTCCGGCCGCGTGGCCGCCGAGGGCCTGGTGGGCGTCGCCTCCGGCCCCGGCGTCGCGGCCATGGTCGAGGTGAATGCCGAGACCGACTTCGTCGCGCGCAACGAGGCCTTCCAGAACTTCGTGGCCGAGGTGGCGGGTCTCGCCCTCTCGGTCGGCGACGATCTGGAGAAGCTCAAGGCCGCGACCTTCCCGGGCACGACGCACAGCACCCAGGAAGAGCTTACCAAGATGATCGCCACGATCGGCGAGAACATGACGATCCGCCGGGCGAAGGTCTTCTCGGTCGAGAAGGGCACGGTCGCGACCTACATGCACAATTCGGTCAAGCCGGGTCTCGGCAAGATCGGGGTGCTCGTGGCGCTCGAGGGCCCAGGCGAGGACGCGGTGATGGAGACGCTCGGCCGGCAGATCGGCATGCACGTCGCCGCCACCCGGCCGGAGGCGTTGGACGTCAGCGCCGTCGAGCCCTCCGCCCTGGAGCGCGAGAAGGCCGTGCTGACCGAGCAGGCCATGGCCTCGGGCAAGCCGCCGGCCGTCATCGAGAAGATGGTCGAGGGCCGCATCCGCAAGTTCTACGAGGAAGTGGTCCTGCTGGAGCAGGTTTGGGTGCATGACGGAGAGAGCCGCGTGAAGGCCGTGGTCGCCAAGGCCGGCCTGGCGCTGAAGGGCTTCGCCCGCTTCCAGCTCGGAGAGGGCATCGAGAAGCAGACCTCCGACTTCGCGGCCGAGGTCGCCGCCGCTTCCGGCGTTTCCTGAGCCGATAGTTACCCGCCGGGGCGGTTTTCGCCGCCCCGGCGCCATATTTGCCTGCCAGTACCAGTTCTCTATCAGACCGGATCAGCGATGAGCGAAACGCCGAAATACAAGCGCGTGATGCTGAAGGTCTCGGGCGAGGCCCTCATGGGCAGCCGGAATTACGGGTTGGACGTCGCCACCCTCAAGGCTATCGCGCAGGACGTTTCGGGCGTGGTGGAACTGGGCGTCGAGGTCGCCATGGTGATCGGCGGTGGCAACATCTTCCGCGGCATCGCCGGCGCAGCGACCGGCATGGACCGCGCCCAGGCCGACTACATGGGCATGCTGGCGACCGTGATGAACGCGCTGGCCATGCAGTCCGCGCTCGAGAAGGCCGGCGTCCAGACCCGGGTCCAATCCGCTATCGAAATGAGCTCGATCTGCGAGCCCTATATCCGGCGGCGCGCCATGCGCCACATGGAGAAGGGCCGGGTCGTGATCTTCGGCGCCGGCACGGGCAATCCCTTCTTCACCACGGACACCGCCGCGGCCCTGCGCGCGGCTGAGATGAACTGCGACGTGCTGCTGAAGGGCACCCAGGTCGATGGCGTCTATGCCGCCGACCCGCGGACCAACCCGGACGCCGAGCGCTATACGGCCCTGACCTACCTGGAGATGCTCTCGCGTGACCTGGCCGTCATGGACGCTGCGGCCATCTCGGTTGCGCGGGAAAACCATCTGCCCATTATTGTCTTCAACATCCACGAACCGGGCGCTTTCACGGCCGTGATGAAGGGCGAAGGCCGCTTCACCACCGTGACCGACACCCCCTGATCGCGAGGCTTTTCCCATGGCTGCCCCGCCCGACAATAAGACGCTCAAGGCCGACCTCGTGCGCCGTATGGACAGCGCGCTGGAGACGCTGAAGAAGGAATTCGCCGGCCTGCGCACCGGCCGCGCCAGCCCCTCGCTGCTGGAGCCGATCCGTGTCGAGGCCTATGGCAGCAACCAGCCGCTGGCGCAGGTCGCGAATGTTTCGGTGGCCGGGCCATCGATGCTCCAGGTGCAGGTCTGGGATCGCTCGGTGACCAAGGCCGTGGAGATCGCCATTCGTGACTCCGGGTTGGGGCTCAATCCGCAATCCGAAGGCCAGACCATCCGCGTCATGTTGCCGCCGCTCACCGAGCAGCGGCGCAATGAACTGGCAAAGACGGCCGCGAAGTACTCCGAAGGCGCCAAGGTGGCCATCCGTGGCGTCCGCCGCGACGGCATGGAGCAGATCCAGGGCTGGAAGAAGAAGTCCGAGATCGGCGAGGATGACGCCAAGCGCTGGTCCGATGAGGTCCAGAAGCTGACCGACGACTATGTGAAGAAGATCGACGTGTCGCTCGCCGAAAAGGAAAAGGACATCAAGACCGTCTGATGTCCGCGCACCCAGCCTTGCAGGCGGGTTCGGGCGCGCCGACGCCCCGCCACGTCGCCGTCATCATGGATGGGAACCGCCGCTGGGCGCAGGCGAGGGGCCTCCCCGTGGCGCTGGGTCATCGCGCCGGCGCGGACGCGGCGCGCCGGACCATCGAGGCTGCCATCGGCGCCGGCGTCTCCTGGCTGACGCTCTTTGCCTTCTCCTCGGAAAACTGGGGCCGCCCGGCAGACGAGGTTCAGGAGCTGACCGCCCTGCTGCGCCACTATCTGCGTGCGGAGGTGGCCCAGCTCACCCGCGAGGGCGTGCGCCTGCGCGTCATCGGCGACCGGGGACGCTTCGGCGACGAAACGCTGAAGGCCATCGACGCGGCCGAGCAGCGCACGGAGGGCGGGCTTCGCCTGAACCTGACGGTGGCGCTGTCCTACGGTGCCCGGGCGGAGATTCTCTCGGCCGCCCGCTCGGCGGCAGCGGCCGCCGCCCGGGGAGAACTCGATCCGGAGACGCTGGACGAGGCCGGCTTCGCATCGCGCCTCTTCACGGCCGGCATGCCCGATCCGGACCTCATCATCCGGACCTCCGGCGAGCAGCGCATCTCCAACTTCCTGCTCTGGCAGGCCGCCTATGCCGAACTGATCTTCCTGCCCGGCCTCTGGCCGGACTTCGGCGTTACCGACTTCAATGCCGCCCTGACCGACTACGCCGCGCGGGAGCGGCGTTTCGGCGCCCGAATCGGCTGAATGCGAAACTGGGGCGACCTGCGGAAGCGTGCCCTGACCGCCGTCCTGCTGGCCCCTGCGGTGCTGTTGTGCGTCTGGCTGGGCGGATTGTGGTGGGCGGCGCTGATGGCGCTCTGCGTGGTGGGGTTGGCCTGGGAATGGGTCCGGCTCTGCCGCGGATCGACCCGCACGTCGCCCGGCATCGTGGTGGCGCCCGTCGTCCTTGCTGCCGGCGGTGCCGCCGTGCTGGGTCAGCCTGGGCTCGGGCTTCTGCTTCTGGCGGGAGGAACCTTCGCGACATGGCTCGCTGCCAGCCGTGCCGGCGGCGTTTCGCCGTTCTGGTTGGCACTGGGCGTCCTATATATAGGCTTGGCAGGTGTCGCCTTGGTGGTCCTGCGAAATGATGACCTGGTGGGGCAGGGCAACGTGCTCTTCCTGTTTCTGGTTGTCTGGGCTTCGGACATTGCGGCCTATGTCGCAGGTCGCAGCTTCGGCGGCCCGAAGCTTGCGCCTGCGATCTCGCCCAACAAGACCTGGTCGGGCGCCATCGGCGGTCTGGTTGGTGCCTTGGCCGTGGGCCTTTGTGTCGCCTTGCTGCTCGGACCCGGTGGGTCGATGGCGCGGATGGCCCTGGTCTCAGTTGTCCTCGGCATCGCCACCCAATCCGGTGATATGTTTGAAAGCTGGATCAAGCGCCGATTCGGCGTAAAGGATTCGTCCGGACTGATCCCCGGCCATGGCGGCTTGCTCGATCGACTCGACGGCGTGCTGGCGGCGGCCCCTCTCGCCGCGCTGATCGGCGTTGCCGCGGGGCCCGGTCTTCATCTTTGGAGGTAGGTTTGCCCGTCTCGTCCCCCCGCAGCGTCACGGTCCTGGGTAGCACTGGTTCGGTCGGCCGCAGCACGCTGTCCCTGCTGGCGGCGGCGCGGCCCGGCGAGTTCGCCGTGGAGGCGCTGGTCGCGGGGAAAGACGCGAAGGCCCTCGCCGCGCAGGCCAGGGCCCACGGTGCACGGCTCGCCGTCGTGGCCGACGAGCGTGCCTATACGGTCCTCAAGGATGAACTGTCGGGTTCCGGTATCGAGGTGGCGGCCGGGGCCGACGCCGTGATCGCCGCGGCTGGACGCCATGCCGATTGGACCATGGCCGCCATCGTGGGCGCCGTCGGCTTGCGGAGCACCCTTGCCGCGTTGGCTCGCGGCGGCACGCTGGCGCTGGCCAACAAGGAGAGCCTCGTCTGCGCCGGCCATATCGTGCTGGATGCAGCCAGAAGCGCCGGCGCCACATTGCTGCCCGTGGATTCCGAGCACAATGCCATCTTCCAGGCACTGGACACCCGCGACCCCTCGGTGATCGAGCAGATCATCCTGACGGCATCAGGCGGGCCCTTCCGCGAATGGACGTCTGCGCAGATGGCTCAGGCCACGCCTGAGCAGGCGGTCCGGCACCCGGTCTGGTCCATGGGCGCCAAGATCAGCATCGACAGCGCGACCATGTTCAACAAGGGACTCGAGCTGATCGAGGCGGCACGCCTTTTCCCGGTCCGGCCGGATCAGCTCGGCGTGCTGATTCACCCGCAGTCGGCCGTGCACGGGCTGGTCCAATATGCGGACGGCTCGCTTCTGGCCCAGCTCGGCACACCCGATATGCGCACGCCCATCGCCAGCTGCCTGGCTTGGCCGAATCGCATGTCCGTGCAGGTGGCGCGACTCGACCTCGCGGCGCTGAGCCGACTCGATTTCGAGGCCCCCGACACGCTGCGTTTTCCCGCGCTGCGCCTTGCCCGTGAGGCCCTGGAGGCCGAGGGCGGTGCTCCATGCGTGCTGAACGCCGCGAATGAGGTGGCCGTCGGACTCTTCCTGGCACGCGGCCTTGGCTTCCTCGACATCGCGGCCGTAGTGGCGGAGACGCTCGCTGCGCTGGGAAGCCAGCCCATTTCGGATCTCGACTCGATCCTGGCACTCGACCAAGCCGCCCGCCGCGAGGCCTCCCGCATCGCCGCGCACCGCGCCGCCGCCTGAAGGAGTCCATCATGCTCGAATTCCTCCCTTCCGCCGTGCGAACCCTTCTGGCCTTCCTGGTCGTGCTGGGTGTCCTGATCTTTGTCCACGAGCTCGGCCACTACCTGGCGGCTCGTTGGCGCAAGGTGCATGTCGACGCCTTCAGCATCGGCTTCGGCAAGGCCATCGCCTCCTGGCAGGACCGGCGCGGGACCCAGTGGCGCATCGCCTGGATCCCGCTGGGCGGCTACGTGAAGCTGCACGGCCAGGCGCCCTTCGACGAGACGCCGGAAGCGGACCGCGTGCCGGAGCGCCCCGGGCTCACCTTCCATAACAAGGGCGTGCTGGACCGGGCTATCGTGGTCGCAGCCGGCCCGGTCGCCAATTTCCTGCTGGCAGCCATCCTCTTCGCCCTCCTCTTCGCGACGAACGGCGTTCCGCGGGGTCTCACGACGGTCTCCGTCGTCGCGCCCGGCTCGCCGGCAGAGGTGGCTGGCGTCATGGCGGGCGACACGATCGTGGCCCTCGATGGCGAGCGCGTGACGCGATTCGACCAGGTCCAGCGCCACATCCAGCCGCGTGCGGGCCAGCAGGTCGCGATCCGGCTCGAGCGCGACGGACGCGAGTTGAGCCTCCAGGTCGTGCCGGCCGCCCGCCCGGGCAGCGAGGCGCAGCCGGTCGGCATCCTGGGCATCCAGGGCGGCCAGGCTACCTTCGAACGGCTCGATCCCGTCTCGGCGCTTTGGGCGGGCACCGTCCAGACGGCCGAGGTCAGCTGGGCGACCCTGGCGGGCATCGGCGAAATGCTGACCGGCTCGCGCAGCGCGAGCGAGCTCGGAGGGCCCATCCGGATCGCCGAGGTCTCGGGAGAGGCCGCAACGCTTGGCATCGTGCCGCTGGTCAACCTGATGGCACTGCTGTCGGTAAGCTTGGCGCTGCTGAACCTCTTCCCGATCCCGTTGCTGGACGGCGGCCACCTGATGTTCTACGCCGCCGAGGCGATCCGGGGGCGGCCGCTTCCGCCCAAGGCCCTGGAGGTTGGCTTCCGCGCCGGCTTCGCCGTGCTGATCTGCCTGTTTTTGTTTGCAACCTGGAACGATATCGCGCATGGCGGGATCGGTCGCTGGGTGGCTGGGCTGGTCGGATGAGGGGGCGGGAAATGGCGGGGTGGCGGCATGTCGGCGGCGCGGCTATGTTCCGGCCGGCTGCGGTTCGACGCAAACATATGGGTCTTTCCTTGACGACAACGCTTCGCGCTATCCTGCTCACGACCGCCGGTCTCGTGATGCTGTCGCCTGGTCAGGCCGATGCGCAGGGCAGGCGTCCTACTCCCGTTCGCGCGGCCGAGGTGCCGGGCGGCGCCATCACGGCGGTCGAGGTCCGGGGCAACCAGCGGATCGAGACCGATACCGTGCGCAGCTACATGCTCCTGCAGCCCGGCGATACTTATGACGCGGACAGGGCCGACCGCTCCATCCGCAGCCTTTTCGCGACGGGCCTGTTCCGCGATGTCCGCATCTCCCGCGACGGCTCGCGTCTCGTTGTCGATGTGGCCGAGAACCCGCTGATCAGCCGCGTGGCCTTCGAGGGAAATCGCCGCATCTCCGACGACGTGCTGCGCAACGAGGTCCAGCTGCGCTCGCGCGCCGTTTACACGTCGCAGCTCGTCCAGGCCGACCGGCAGCGCATTCTCGATCTCTACGCCCGCCGCGGCCGCTTCGCCGCGCGTGTCGAACCGAAGATCATCGAGCTGGACCAGAACCGGGTCGACGTCGTCTTCGAGATCCAGGAAGGCGATGCCGCGCTGGTGGCGCGCATCAATTTCGTCGGCAACCGGGCCTACAGCGATTCACGCCTGCGTGAGGTCGTGTCTACCAAGGAGGAGGCGTTCTATCGCTTCCTCTCCAACTCCGACACCTTCGATCCCGACCGCCTCAATTTCGACCGCGAGCTGCTGCGCCGCTACTACCTCCGGACAGGCTATCCTGACGTGCAGGTCGGCGCCGCGACGGCCGAGCTGGCGCCGGACCGCAGCGGCTTCTTCCTGACCTACAATATCGACGAAGGGCAGCGCTACACCTTCGGCACGGTCGAGATCACCTCGGCCTTCCCGAATCTGAGCACCGCCGATATCCGGCGTTTCGTCGAGATTGCGCCCGGCGAATGGTACGATGGCGACGCCGTGGAGCGCAGCGCACAGGCGCTCGCCGATGCCGCCAACCTGCGCGGCTTCCCCTTCGTGGATGTCCAGCCGCGCATCACGCGGGATGCCGAGACCCGCAAGGTCAACATCACCTTCGCCGTGAACGAGGCGCCGCGCATCTTCGTCGAGCGCATCGACATCAACGGCAACACCCGCACGCAGGATCGGGTCATCCGTCGCGAATTCCGCCTCGCTGAGGGCGACGCCTTCAACGCGGCGCAGGTGCGGCGCTCCCGCGAGCGCATCCGCAACCTGGGCTATTTCAGCGATGTCCAGATCACGAACTCGCCGGGCTCCGCGCCCGACCGCACCATCCTGACCACGCAGATCGCCGAGCGTGCGACCGGTGAGGTGAGTGTGGGTGGCGGTTATTCGACCGATGCTGGTTTCCTGGCCGATTTCGGTCTGCGCGAGCGCAACCTTTCCGGCACGGGCCTCGATGCGCGCCTCAACACCACGATCGCCCAGCGGCGCAGCCAGGTGGACATCTCGCTGACCGAGCCGGCCTTCCTGGACCGGAACCTCGCGGTCGGCGCCGACATCTTCTACATCCAGCGCAACCTGCTCTCGGTGTCACAGTACAGTGAGCGCCGCGCCGGCTTCGCGGTGCGTGCCGGCTACGAATTCAACGAGCGCCTGCGGCAGTCCTGGTCCTACAGCCTCGTCAATCGCGATATTTACGACATTCAGCCGGGGGCTTCGCGCTTCGTTCTGGAGCAGCAGGGCAGCACGCTCCTCAGCCAGATCAGCCAGACGCTGTCCTATGATACCCGCGATAACCTGATCGAGCCGCGGCGCGGCTACCTGGTGCGCCTCGGCACCGACTTCGCCGGCCTGGGCGGTGACGTGGCCTATGTGCGCGCGCGCCTCGACGGCGCACTCTTCCTGCCGTTCGAGCGGGTCTTCGGCGATCCCGACTACGTGCTGACCTTCTTCGGCAGCGCCGGTATTCTGCATTCCTACGGAAGCGGCAACAACCAGGACCGCATCGTCGACCGCTTCTTCCTCGGCGGCGAGAACCTGCGCGGCTTCGCCCTGGCGGGCGCCGGGCCGCGCGACCTCGTGACGAACGACGCCCTCGGCGGCCGCATGATGTGGACCCAGACGACCGAGATGCGCTTCCCGCTGCCGGTGCCGTCGGAGATCGGCCTGATCGGCCGCGCCTTCGTCGATGTCGGCGCGCTGTGGGACACGGTCTCGGGCACGGGCATCGGCGACACCGCGCGGCCCCGTGTCGGCGCCGGCGTGGGCATCTCCTGGAGAAGCCCTTTCGGTCTGATCAACCTCGACGTCGCTCAGGCGGTCGTGAAGCAGAGCTACGATCAGACCCAGGTTTTCCGTTTCGGCTTTGGTACGCGCTTCTGAGCGCTGGGACAGACAGGTAGACGCCAATGACATCGTTCCGACTTTCGATGGCCCTTCTGCTAGGGCTGGCCCCGAGCGTGGCCTTCGCGCAGCAGCGGCAGGGCCAGGAGTGGTTCGTCCCCGGCCAGAACCAGGGGGCGGCCGGTCAGCGTCCGACGCAACCGCAGCCGCAGCCGCAGCGTCCGCCTCAGGCGCCGACACAGCCGGCCGTGCGTCCGGGGCCGACGGCGGCTCGTCCGCCGGCGCTGCCGCCCGGAACGCCGCCGCCCGCGGCCGTCATCGGCATCGTGGACATCCCCGAGATTCAGCGTCTCTCCACGGCCTTCAACCAGGTGCGCGAAGAGATCGAGCGCCGCAGGACGCGACTGAACGACGACCTCCAGCGGGAGCAGAACGGCTGGCGCGATGCGCAGCAGGCGCTCGCCACGCAGCGCGCGCAGATGAATCCGGAGCAGATCCGCAACCGCGAACGTGAACTGCAGGACCGGATCACCGACAGCCAGCGCATCTTCCGCAACCGCAGCCAGGCGATCGAGCAGGCGGCGCAGCAGTCCCTCGTGCAGATCGAGGAGGCGCTGGGCGTCGTGGTCCGGCAAGTGGCCGGCAGCCGCAACGTCAACATCGTCCTGCCGCGCCCGCTGGTGATCATGAACGAGCCGGCCTTCGACCTGACGGAAGAGGTGGCACAGCAGTTCAACCGCACCCTGCGTCAGGTCACGATCCCGGCCGAGAGTGACGGTTCGCAGCCTCCGCCACCGCCGCCGGGGGCCCAGGCACCCGGTGGTGGCCCGACGCCTGCCGCAGCTCCCGCGCGCCCGGCTCCCGCCGCTCCTCCGGCGCCGCAGCCCGCCCGCCGCTGATCCGGAAATGCGGGACGCTTCGCATGTCGGCTGACGCCCGCTTTTTCGGGTATGCGGGGCCTCTCTCATTGACGACCATTGCCGCCGCCGTGGGCGGCGCGTTCGACGGGGATCCGGAGCGGAGCTTCTCAGGTGTCGGCTCGCTTGAGGCGGCAACCTCGGAGGAAGTCAGCTTCTGCGAGGCGCCGCGCTACGCCTCCGCCTTGAGGGCGACGGGTGCCGGTGCGGTCCTTGTGCCGGGCACGCTCGCCAGCCAGGTGCCGCAGGGTTGCGTTGCCATCGTCTGCCCTTCGCCCGCCGCGGCGTTCGGCAAGGTTGCAGCCTTGTTCCATCCGGGGCCCAAGCCACAGGCTCGCATCGATCCCACGGCAATCGTGGCCGCCGATGCCGTCATCGGCGAAGGCACAGAGATCGGGCCCATGTCGGTGATCGGGGCCGGAGCCCGGATCGGTGAGGATTGCCTCATCGGACCGATGGTCACGGTCGGCACCGGTGTTGTGCTCGGTGCGGGCTGCGTCCTGCACAGCCACGCCTCCATCTCCCATGCGATCTGCGCAGATGGGGTGGTGCTGCATCCTGGTGCCAGGGTGGGTCAGGAAGGCTTCGGCTTTACCGTCGCCCCGGACGGACGCTTCGAAACGGCTCCTCAGCTCGGCCTCGTCGAACTCGGGCGAGGGGTCGAAGTGGGTGCAAATAGCTGCGTGGACCGTGGGGCTCTGGCCAATACCGTCCTCGGCGAAGGAACGCGGCTCGATAACCTCGTCCAGGTAGGGCATAACGTCCGCACGGGGCGGGGATGCATTCTGGTGGCCCAGGTAGGGGTTTCCGGATCCACGGTGATGGGCGATTACGTGAGCGCGGGCGGCCAGGCCGGATTTGCAGGCCACCTCTCGATCGGAAGTCGGGCCCGGATCGGTGCCCAGGCGGGCGTCATCCAGGATCTTCCAGCCGAGGCGGAGGTCTTCGGGACGCCGGCCGCACCCATTCGCGAGGTCTTCCGGGCCTTGCAGGTTCTGAGACGCCTGGCCGCAGAATCGCGGCACATAAAGAGACGGGAAGCGGAGTGAAAGCCATGGATCAGGCGGCACCCCACAATACGGCGATTGAATCCTACGGCATCGCCCAGATCATGGCAGCGATCCCGCACCGCTATCCTTTTCTGTTGATTGACCGGGTCGTGGATCTCGTGCTCGACCAGTCGGCGGTCGGCGTGAAGAACGTCACGATCAACGAGTTCTTTTTCCAGGGCCATTTCCCGACCGAGCCGGTGATGCCCGGCGTGTTGATCGTTGAGAGCATGGCGCAGACCGCGGCGGTGCTGGTGGTCGCGACGCTGGGCGAGGCTGCGCAGGGTAAGCTTGTCTACTTCATGTCCGTGGAGGCCGCGAAATTCCGCCGGCCGGTCGTGCCCGGCGACCAGATCCGCGTCCATGTCACGAAGGTGCAGCGACGAATGAATGTGTGGAAGTTCTCGGCCCAAGCCAAGGTCGACGGCGTCGTCGTCGCCGAGGCGACCTATGCCGCCATGATCAGGGACCGGTGAGACACGTGGACAGCATTGCGGGCACTGCCTCCATCCATCCTTCCGCCGTCATCGAGCCGGGAGCGCAGATCGGCTCCGGCTGCCGGGTCGGGCCCTTTTGCATCGTCGGTCCTGCCGTCGTGCTGGAGGAGGGCGTCGAGCTCGTCTCGCATGTCGTGATCGAGGGGCAGACCCGGATCGGCGCCGAGAGCCGGCTTTCGGCCTATGCCTCCGTGGGGCTGCCGCCGCAGGACCTGAAGTATCGGGGCGAGCCGACCGGCGTCACGATCGGGCCCCGCAGCTACCTGCGCGAGCACGTTACGGTGCATCGCGGCAGCATCGGCGGCGACGGCATGACGCGCGTCGGCGCGGACTGCCTGCTCATGGCGTGCAGCCATGTGGGGCATGACTGCCGGGTCGGCGATCGCGTGATCCTCGCCAACAACGTGATGCTGGGCGGGCATGTCCAACTCGGCGAGCAGTGCTTCCTCGGCGGGGGCGCGGCCATCCACCAGATGGTCCGCGTCGGGCGCCATGCGATGGTGGGTGGGCTTGCCGGCGTCACCAACGACATTCCGCCCTTCGGCAATGTCTTCGGCCTGCCCGCGCGCCTCGTCGGGCTGAACGTCGTGGGGCTGCGGCGGCGGGGCTTCTCACGCGAGAACCTTCATGCGTTGCGCGCCGCCTTCCGGCTGCTCTTCCGGGATCCGGGCACCTTCGCCGAGCGCCTGCTCGTCGCCGAGGAGCGCTTTGCGGGCGACGTGCTGGTCGGCGAGGTGTTGGGCTTCCTCCGCTCGGCCGATCGCAGGCGCGAGTTGATCCGTCCGGGTCGGATGGCCGTGGAATTGGGGGCTGAGGACGAGGAGGCGTGAAGCTCGGCCTTCTGGCCGGCGGAGGACCCTTTCCGGTACGGGTCGCCGATGCGGCGGTCGGTTCGGGCCATGAGATCTTCATCGTCTGCCTGAAGAGTTTTTGCGAGCCCGCTGATTATGTGCGCTTTCCGCACACGGTGGAGCGCCTCGGGGCCGGCGGTGCGATCATCCAGCGGCTGAAGGACGAGGGCGTCAGCCATATCGTCCTGGCCGGCAAGGTGAAGCGGCCTTCGATGCTGTCGCTCCTGCCCGATGTCTGGATGGCCAAGGCCATGACACGTGTGGGTGTCGCAATCCTTTCGGGGGATGATGCGCTGTTCAAGGCCGTGGTGCGGGTACTCGGCGAGGAGGGATTCGAGGTCGTCTCGCCGCAATCCCTCATCGAGGACAGCACCGCGGCCGAAGCCGGGCTCCTGGTCGGGGCGGAGCCAGATGCGATGGCGCGCACGGACATCGCCCGGGGCATCGAGGCGCTGCGCTGCCTGGCCCCCGTGGATGTCGGGCAGGCGGTGGTGGTGCAGCAGGGCATGGTGCTCGGCATCGAGGCGGTGGAGGGCACGGACGCCCTGATCGCCCGCGCCGGCGACCTGCGGCGTGACGGTCCCGGCGGCGTGCTGGTCAAACTTTCGAAGACGGGTCAGGAAATGCGGATCGACGCGCCCGTCGTTGGTCCCATGACGGTGGCCGGAGCGAAGTCGGCAGGGCTGCGCGGCATTGCCATCGAGGCCGGTCGCACCATACTCGTCGAGCGGGCGGCGACCCTGGAGGCCGCCGAGACGGCCGGGCTCTTCGTCATGGCCGTCGATCCGGAACGCTTCACCGCCTGAACGCCATCACATCGCAAGGAGACCCGAGAATGAGCGATAGCTTCCGCTACCTGCACACCATGCTGCGCGTCGGCGACCTCGACCGCAGCATTGCCTTCTACACGACCCATCTCGGCATGAACGAGCTGCGCCGGAATGACGTGCCGGACGGCAAGTACACGCTCGTCTTCCTGGGCTACGGCGACGAGACCAAGGAGACGGTGCTGGAGCTGACCTACAATTACGGCGTCGAGAAGTACGAGATGGGCGGTGCCTTCGGCCACCTGGCGGTCGGCCTGCCGGACATCTACGGCACCTGCGAGAAGATGCGCGCTGCCGGCGTGAAGATCTCGCGGGAGCCGGGGCCGGTGAAGTTCGGCACCACGCTCATCGCCTTCATCGAGGATCCGGACGGCTACAAGATCGAGCTGATCCAGCGCAAGTAGGCCGACGCGTGATGACTTGAGGCGGATCCGGCCGAAAGTCCGAATCACGCTATCCCGTACGCCTTAGCCGCCCAGGCGGACATTGGCCGCCTGGGCCACCTCGCGCCACTTCGCGATTTCGTTGCGCACGAAGGTGCCGAATTCTTCCGGGGTGCTGGGGTCGGCCACGCCGCCCATGCTGAGCATGCGGTCCTGCATGGCCCGGTCGTTGAGGATGGCCCGCACGTCCGTCGAAATCTTCCGGATGATGTCGGGGGGCGTCGCAGCTGGAGCCACAAGCCCGGTCCAGCCGGCCGCCTCATAACCAGGCGACACCGTCTCCGCGATGGTCGGAAGGTCCGGCATCTGCGGCAGGCGCCGTGGCTGCGCCACGGCCAGAGCCCGCGCTCGACCACCCTGGATCTGCGGTAGCGCGCTTGCCACGCTGTCCATCATCAGGGGGACGTTGCCGGCCACGAGGTCGGAAATGCCGGGGCCGGAGCCGCGATAGTGGACGATATTGAAGCGCAGTCCGGTACGGAGTTGCAGAAGCTCGATGGCGAGGTGCTGGCTCGTCGCCGGACCGGCCGAGGCGATGTTGATCTCCCCCGGCCTCGCCCGGGCCAGGGCCGCGACCTCCTGGATGGTCTGCCCCGGAAAGCTGGGATGCGCGATCATCAGCAGCGGCACCATGGTGAGATTGCTGATGAAGGCGAAGTCATGTTCGGCATCATAAGGCAGCCGCTGCAGCACCGAGGGGTTCACGCTCAGCGTGCCCGAGGTGCCCGCGGTCAGCGTGTAGCCGTCCGGTGCGGCCCGCGCCCCTGCCTCCAGCCCCGGCGCACCTGCGCCGCCGCTACGATTATCCACCACGACCCGCTGGGGCCAGCGCTGTGACAGCTGGTCGGCCACAAGCCGCGTGAAGATGTCGGCGGCCTGGCCGGGCGGGAAGGGGACGATGATCCGGACCGGGCGTTCCGGCCATCCGGATTGCGCCTTCGCCGCAAGCGGCAACAGGGCAGGGGCGGCCAGCAGGGCGCGGCGCGTGATCGTCATGGCTTCCTCCGTCCGGCGGCTCTTGCCGCTTCGTTTCGTGCGGTTAGCTTGGCGCCATGGGAACAGGAAGCGCAAGGCCATGAACTCACTCGACATCGCGGTCCTGGGCGGCGACGGCATCGGTCCGGAGGTGATGGAGGCCGCCATCGCCGTCCTGCAGAAGGTGGATGCGCGGCATTCGCTGGGCCTCGGTTTCACCCAGCTGCGCGCCGGCGCCTTCGCCTATCGGGACACGGGCACCGACCTTTCGGACGAGGTCTTCGAGCGCGCACGAAAGGCCGATGCGATCCTGCTCGGCGCCATGGGCTGGCCGGGCATCCGCCACGCCGACGGGACCGAGCTCGCGCCGCAGATCACCTTGCGTCAGCGGCTGGACCTCTTCGGCGGCGTGCGGCCCATCCGCGCCATTCCGGGCGTGCCCTTGCCGCTCGCTGATCCTCGCGCGGCAAAGATCGACTTCGTGATTCTACGGGAAAGCACGGAGGGCCTGTTCTTCTCCAAGGACAAGGGCCTCGTCACGCCGGACATGGCCGAGGAGACGCTGCGCATGACGCGCGGCACCTCCCTGCGGCTCGCGCGGATGGCCTTCGATCTGGCCGGCCAGCGCGCCGCGCGGCTCGGCAGGCCCGGACGCGTGACGCTGGTGGACAAGGCCAATGTCTTCCGTGCCTTCGCCTGGCTGCGCCAGATCTTCGGGGAAGTCGCAGCGGAGTATCCGGATGTGCGGCACGACGCCGCCTATGTGGACGCCATGGCCCTCGATCTGATCCGACGTCCGTGGGATTTCGACCTGCTGCCCACGGAAAACATGTTCGGCGACATCCTCTCGGACCTCGCCGCGGGGCTGATTGGCGGCATGGGTTTCGCGCCCTCAGCCGATCTCGGCGAGGCGCATGCTGTGTTCCAGCCGAGCCACGGCACGGCGCCGGACATTGCCGGACAGGGCAAGGCCAATCCCACCGCGACGATTCTGTCCGCCGCCATGATGCTTGATTGGCTCGCCATGCGCGAAGGCGGCTCGCGCCTGACGGAGGCGGCCGAGGAGATCCGGCAGGCGGTGGACGACGCGTTCAAAGGTGGGCTGCGCACGGCGGATGTCGGCGGCACGGCCGGCACAGCAGAGGCGACGCGCGCCGTGCTCGAAGCCCTCCCGTGATCCGCTGAGTCTAAGCCCTCCATGATCCGCTGGATCAACGCGCTTCGGTGATGCCCTGGATGATCAGCGCGGCAATGGCGTGGGCGAGGCAGTCGTTCAGCCGATCCATCGCCGCCGCCATCTCGCGGCGCGGTGTGCGCTCCAGATCCAGCGCACCGGTCTCGATCCAGTGCTGCATGAGGTCGTAGCGCCGGAACACTGGTGCCCCGGCTGCCGCGGCGATCAGCCGCAGCTTCTCGCGATAGGGCTCGATATTGGTGTTGGCCCGGAGGAAGCGGGAGAATTGCTGATCGATGATGATCGTATCGGCGCCCCAGTCGCGGATTCGCTCGAGCCCGGCCAGCATGGCATCGGTCATCTCGTCGGGATCCATGCCGCGCACGGCCTCGACGGTTCCGGCCTGCCACAGGACCAGCGCCGGCTCCTGACCGGAGGGCGAATCGCGCAGCAAGGCGAGGTGGTCGTTGACGTTGATCCCGCGTCCGCCCCGGACGGCGACCTCCACGGCCCGCCCGGGGTATCGAAGGCCAAGCAGGGTTTGCAGCCTCGTAGGCCAGGCCGCTTCCGGCGTCGACGCGCCCGAGCCGGTGACCGAGCCCGAACCCAGCACCAGAATACGTAAGGTCCCCGTCTGCAGGGCGCGGGCGGTGGCGAAGAACGGGCGCGGCAAGGTCAGGTAGTCGGCCGGAACGTCGCAAACGGGGACCGCTCTGGCTGGAAACGCCAGAAGGAGCATGGCCAGGATCCAGGCGCTGCGTGACATCGCGGTCACGTTAACCGGCCGCCGCGTTCGTGGGCAAGGCAGTTCCGGGCGGAGGCGCCCCGCCCCTCTGCCAGTCCGCGAGGAAGGCAACCAGCACCAGGATGCCAAGGCAGAGGATGTTGGCCGCGATCTGCATGGGCCAGGTGTCGTCGGCCTCCAGCATCAGCCGCGCCATGAAGGAGAGCAGGATTCCGAAGCAGAAGACCGGCAGGCTGTTCCGGCCCATGACCAGCAGCGGCCGGGCCCATCGCCGCCGCAGGGCGGGCGCATCGCGCGGGATGTATTGGGCGATGAGGTAGGTGATGGCCAGGACGGAGGCGAGGCGCCAGGGGTGCAGCGCCGTCTTGTCCACGGTCGCCAGGAAGGCCGGGATCGTCCCCGGCAGCCGGTCTCCGAGCGACGGGCTCCACTCGACGGCGATCATGGCGAAAAGCCCGGAACCCAGCACCAGGATCGCGGCCGAGGTGAGCCAGCCGCTGCGCTTGGGCATCGGCGGCGCCGGAGCGCCGCGGACCGCCTGGCCCAACAGGAAGCCGATGAAAAAGAGCAGCTGCCAGGCGAGCGGGTTGAAGAACCAGCCGCCCCCCTGCCAGCGCGGCAGGTTGAAATCCGCCAATCGAACGCCGATCCAGAGCACGGCCGACAGGCCGAGCAGCAGCCAGGGTTGCTTCCGCAGCGCAAGGCTCGGCAGCAGCAGGGCCAGCAGGACGATGTAGAGCGGCAGGATGTCGAGGAACGCCGGCTGGAAGCGGAGAAGCAGCGCCTCCAGCAGGGTACGATAGGGCTGTTCGGCGAAAGGGTCCAGCGCGAGCTCGTCCAGATAGGCGCTCCGGTCCAGCGTTGCGGCCGAGTAGCCGACCTGGGCTGTGAAGACCACAAGCAGGAAGATGTGGGCGACGTAGAGCTTACCGATGCGCTGCACGAGGCTGGCCGCCGCGCTCGGCCACCCAAGATGGTCCGCGCGGCCGGCATAGGCGAAAGCGCCGGCATAACCGGCCAACAGCACGAAGGCCTCGGTCGCATCGCAGAGAGCGAAGTTCTTCAGCGTGATCGCGCCCAGCCAGTTCCCGGGGGTGTGGTTGACCACGATCATCCACAGCGCGACGCCTCGGCAGATGTCGGCCCGTGGATCGCGGAGGCGGATTTTGCTGCGCGTAGCGTCCGTTGTCATTCGGGGTTAAGCTAACATGATGCGTGTCTGGCTGGGTTTCTTGATGTTGCTGGCGTCCACGACGTCTGGCTCCGCCTCGGTGGGCGGCTGCCCACGCGTCTCCGTCAACCTGCCGCCCTTGCCGGGGTTGCGCGCGGAAATCGCGGCGCATCGCCCGGTGACCATTGTGGCCCTGGGTTCCTCCTCCACGGAGGGCGCCGGCGCCTCGCGGCCGGAAGCGGCCTATCCGGCGCAGCTCGAGGCTCTGCTACGCAGGGCGCTGCCCGGCCATGAGATCAACGTGATCAATGCCGGGCGATCCGGCGAGACAACGACGGAGATGCTGGCGCGACTCGATCGCGATGTCCTGGCTCACCGTCCGGATCTCGTGATCTGGCAGGCCGGGGCCAATGAGGTCCTGAAGGGCTCAGATCCCGCGGCCTTCGCGGCTCAGATGCGGGTCGGCCTGACCCGCCTCGGTGACGCCGGCGTCATCGTGGTGCTGATGGACAACCAGCGTTCGCCGCGCATCCTCCAAGCGCCGGGCAACGCTCGGTTCCCGGAGATCCTGCGCAGCCTGGCCCGCGAGTGGCGGGTGGCGCTCTTCCCACGTGGCCGGCTGATGTCGGCCTGGGCCGAGACTGGCCTGCCTGCCGCCGAGATTCTCTCGCCGGACGGCCTGCACCATAACGATCGGGGCTATGCCTGTCTTGCCGAAGCGCTCGCCGGCGCCTTGCTTGATGCGGCCGGCGTTAGAACCGTGGTTGCCGGCCGTTAGGCGCCTAGCGCAACATACCAAGTCGAAACCGGAGATTTCCTGAATGAGCGGTTTGAAGCCCCTGGCTCGCATCCATTGCCCGCCGCGGTCGGCCATGCAGTCGGGCCGGGCGAACACGCATGAATGGGTCCTCGAATACGCCCCGGCCGAGCGGCTTCGCCTGGATCCGCTGACCGGCTGGCCGGGCTCGGGCGACACGCGCAACCAGGTCCACCTGCGCTTCCCGACGCGGGAGGCCGCGGTGGCCTACGCCGAGGCGAAGGGTATTTCCTTCGACGTGGAGAAATCGCCGCGCGCCAGACCCATCAAGCCGAAGGTTTATGCGGACAATTTTCGTACCAATCGCGGCGAGAACTGGACCCACTGACCCGGATTTGCGCCCTTAGCTCAGTTGGATAGAGCAGGAGCCTTCTAAGCTTCAGGTCGCTGGTTCGATTCCAGCAGGGCGCGCCATACTTAAAAAATGCATGCTATTCCAATTAATTTAAGCGTTGAAGTGGAACTTGCTCCTGATTTAGTACGGTCAGCCAGACATTTTTGCGAAAGACCGTACCGCCGTCATGCAGGACATCACCGGCGATACAGCCATCCTCACCTTCGTGGTGAGCAATGCGCGGCGCATCGACAGCAAGACCCTCTTCGCGATGGTCGATGTGGAGGTGCAACTCGCCGGTGTCGCCTTCCTGATCCAGGGGGTACAGGCACGACGGCTCCCGCAGGCGGGAACCTCGATCCATCTCCCGACCTTCAGGGATATCGACGGCGGTCCGAAGACGGCCATCATCCTGCCCGATGAGGTCCGCGAGCCACTGACCGACGCCGTGCTTGCCTTCCTCATGGAGGAACGCCTCGCGCGACCGCGATGCGGCAGCGCGAGCTAGGCTTTTCCGGCGTAGCTCTTTCCCATGCCTTGTGCCGGGTCGGCCTGTGGCCCGTAGGGCATGATGGGATAGCGCAGCCCGGCCTTGGACAGCCCCTTCAGCCCCTCGACGGCTCGGGCGATATCGGCCGGCGGGCAGGCCATCAGCATCTCGTCATCGGCCACTCCGCCATAGCGGCGCTCGGCGTAGCAGGGCAGGGAGAGGCAAACCGTCCGGTCCCGCAGCGCGCGGCCCCAGCTGTCGGCGCACGCGCTTTCGCCGGTGATGGAGAAGTCGTAACGGCGATAGTTGCGCCATTGCAGCCCGTTTATGAAAAGGATCATCTGGGCCGGGTTGCCGTAGAAGAGGCAGACATCCGGCGGGTCGAGCCGCGCTGAACGCAGCGGCGAGACGACAAGGCCATGATACTCCGGCGGAACGCGCGGCATCTGCGCCTGATGTGCGGCCGAGGCCTCGATGTTCTCGAACCAGACGCCGTCCATCTTGCGGCCGGAGGTGTAGAGCTCGGAGGGCGCATTCAGGCCGATGACGCCGCCGCAATTGCTGAATTCCGGGACGTTGTCATGCGTGATGGCGAGGGTGAAACCGGCCATGCGGGCCTGGGTCACGAGCTGGCAGGTGGAGAAGCGCTTCCCCTCCTGCGGTCGCCGCAGGCCTGGAACGGCGTCCATCTCGGCCCGGTCGCGGAAGAGCTTCATGCCGAAGGGCAGCGTGCGCAGTCGCAGCAGATCGGAGAGCGTGTTGGCGAGCTCCGCAATGGCCGCGGCATTGGGCGTGGCTGCCTCGCTCGAACCGTCGGGCATGACATATCCTCCTTGTGATTGTTTCGAGCGTCGCACAAGCCCGCGTCGGTATAAAGCCGATCGGCAGGAAACAGGCGATGCGGCTGGGCAGGCTGAAGAGCGCATCCGGGCGAGCAGCTGACCGACGTGCTGGATGCTCATAAACCCCTCGTGGTACCAGGCTGCTACAATGCACCTTCGGCCCACCTGCCAGAGGATGCCGGCTTCGAGGTGATCTACATGCCCGGTTACGGCACCTCGCTTGGGCTGCCGGACGCGGGCCTCGCGACGGTGACCGAGATGGCGTTGAACGCGAAGATGATGGCCTCCGCCGTCTGTGTTTCTGTCATCGCCGCCACCAACATGGGCGATAGCAACGCCATGGATACGGTCCGCTGCGCGGAGGAGTTCATCCGCTTGGGCGGCAGTGCTGCTGTCATTTGGCTGGAGGACTAACCATCAGCCGCCCGAGGCGTTGGAGACGTACAATCGGACCTCGGTTAGAGCCGCATGCGGCGGCCGAGTGACAAAAATAAGCCACCATGGCCTAATGACCGTCCTGCATGGATGATCTGGCCACTCACTCCCCGCCCTATGACCTGTTGCGACCGGAGCGACAGACGAGTCCGCTCGTCTTCGCCTCGCCGCATTCGGGGCGCGATTATCCCGACGACTTTCTGGCGTCGACCCGGCTGGATGCCGTTGGGATCCGGCGGAGCGAGGACGCGTTCGTGGATGAGCTTTTTGCGGCCGCCCCCTCTTTGGGCGCTCCACTTCTCGCCGCCCGCTTTCCGCGCGCCTGGTGCGACGCCAACCGCGAGCCCTGGGAATTGGACCCGGGCATGTTCGACGCGCCGCTGCCGAGCTGGGTGAACAGCGCGAGCCCGCGGGTCGGCGCCGGTCTTGGAACGATTGCGCGGGTCGTGGCCACCGGCGAGACGATCTACCGCCATCGCCTCTCCTTCTGGGAGGCCGAGCGCCGCATCCGTTCCTGTTGGGAGCCCTATCATGCGGCCCTCGCGACCTTGATCGCCGAGACCCGAGACCGCTTCGGCCTTTGCCTCATGATCGACTGCCATTCCATGCCGGCACACCCGGCGCAGGCGCTGGACCCGCCCGATTTCGTTCTCGGCGATGTCCACGGGACGACCTGCGCGCCGAAGGTTACGCGGGTGCTCGAGTCTGGCCTGCAGAACCTCGGATATCGTGTGCGGCGCAACGATCCTTATGCCGGGGGTTATATCACCCGGCACTACGGGCGCCCCCGGGAGGGCATTCACGTGATCCAGATGGAGATCGCCCGGCCGCTCTACATGGATGAACAGCACATCCGGCGCAGCGCGAACTTCGCCAAGCTCCAGGCCGATCTTTCAGGCTTGGTGGAAAGGCTCGCGGCGGAGGACTGGAAGTTCCTGACCGCGAGATAGCTTCGTCAGTAGCTTCGGATCAGCCCGATCAGCCTGCCCTGAACCTGCACCCGGTCCGGCCCGAAGATGCGGATCTCGTGGTTCCGGTTGGCGGGCTCCAGCGCGACGGAATTGCCGCGCCGCCGCAGGCGCTTCAACGTAACCTCGTTTTCGTCCACCAGGGCGACGACAATATCGCCGTTCTCCGCCGAATCGCCGCGGCGGATCACCACGGTATCTCCGTCCAGGATGCCCGCCTCGATCATGGAATCGCCGGCGACCTCGAGGGCATAGTGCTCGCCGCTTCCCAGCATGCTGACCGGCACGTCGACACCCTGTCCTTGATCACGCAAGGCCTCGATCGGGATGCCCGCCGCGATTCGGCCGAAGAGCGGAAGCGTGATCGCATTGGGTTTGTCCAGCTTCGGCGGACGGCCGAAATTCCCCTGCACGACATTCACGGCGACCTCTTCGGGGGTGTCCATGCGTGGAGGCACGGCGCTGCCGGGCAGCCGCACGACTTCCAGCGCGCGGGCACGGTGCGCACGCCGCCGTAGGAAGCCGCGCTCCTCCAGCGCAGTGATGAGCCGATGGATGCCCGATTTCGACTTCAGATCGAGCGCCGCCTTCATCTCGTCGAAGGAAGGGGAGAATCCCGTCTCCTCGAGGTGATGGTTAATGAACATGAGCAATTCATGCTGCTTCCGCGTAAGCATCGAATCTGAACCTCTCCCAAAAGGGGGAACCGTGCCTCCCCCTGGGCCGGCGTGAACAAACCGGCAACTCGGAATTCGTTCTAGGAAGGTTCTCCCGAATCGGTCAATCGAATAATGGCTCCAGACCCATGTTTTGTCGGCTGCCGGGCTGCGGAACGAACCGTGCTGGCATCTCGATGCACCAACGGACAGATTGGCGTCATGATTTCGGATACGACCCTTTTGGTGATCGGGCTGGGTTTCAGCGGCTCGGCGATCGCTTCCCTCGCTGCAAGCACCGGGATCCGCGTGCTGGCAACGGTGCGCGAGCCTGCCGCGGCATCAGCACCCGCCGGGGTCGAGTTGGTCGGCTTCGCGGATCCGGCGCCCTATGGCCTCGCGACGCACCTCGTCGTCACTGTGCCTCCCGATCCTATGGGCGATCCGGTCTGGACGCTCCACGAACAGGTCCTCCGCTCGGCACCCTTGCGCTGGGTCGGCTATCTTTCGACCACGGGCGTCTATGGGGATCGAGGCGGTTCCTGGGTGGACGAGACCACCCCACCAGCGCCAACTCAGGCTCGAAGCCAAAGGCGGCTGGCCGCAGAGCGTCGATGGACCGCGCTTGAGCCTCACGTCGCCGTCGACGTGTTTCGCACCGCCGGTATCTACGGGCCAGGCCGCAGCGTCATCGACGACCTGCGCGCCGGGACAGCGCGCCGGATCATCCGCCCTGGCCACGCCTTCGGCCGGATCCATCGGGATGACATTGCGCGTGCGGTGTTGGCGGCGCTGACGAATTCGCACCAACCCGGTGTCCGCATCTTCCATCTGGCCGACGACGAGCCTGCGGAACCGGCCGAGGTGACGACCGAGGCCGCCCGCCTTCTCGGTATGGCGCCACCCCGCAGCCTATCCTTCGCCGAGGCCTGGCGCGGAATGAGCGAGATCGGCCGAAGTTTCTGGGCCGAAAATCGCCGCGTCTCGAACATCCGCACCAAGGCGACCTTGGGCCTCGACTGGGCCTATCCCAGCTATCGGGAAGGCCTACGCGCCATCCTCGCCGAGGAGCGCGCCCAGGGTGCGCCCAAGTAGCGCAAGATTCTCCGGCGTGGAGAGCCGATGATCGCCGCCCTTGATGAGGGTGACCTCGACGTCCTGGCTCGTGATGCGCTCCGCGATGCGCAGGCTGTGCTGCCAGGGCACGTCGGGATCGTCCTGGCCGTGCAGCAACCGGATCGGCTGACCCAGGGCGATCGGCCCACTCAGGATCAGGTGCTTCCGCCCGTCCTCGATGAGCGCGCGCGTGATGGGGTAGTCGCCGCCATAGGCGCTGGGCCTCATCCAGGCCCCGTCGCGCTGGATCTGGTCGCGGACCGCCTCCGGAAACTGTGCCCACATCAGCTCCTCCGTGAAGTCGGGCGCGGCGGCTATGCCGATCAGGCCGGCCACGCGTTCCGGGTGGCGCAACGCCAGCAGGAGCGCGATCCAGCCGCCCATCGAGGAGCCGACCAGGATCTGCGGCCCTTCGGTCAGCTCTCCGAGGACGGCGGCCGCGTCCACGGTCCAGCGGCCGATACTCCCATCTTCGAATCGGCCGCCGGATGCGCCATGGCCGCTGTAGTCAAAGCGCAGATAGGCCCGGCCCCGGGCCGCGCACCATTCCGCGAGATAGGCCGCCTTGCTGCCGGTCATGTCGCTATGGAAGCCGCCGAGGAAGACGACTCCCGGCCCTCTCCCCTCGCATGCGCGATAGGCGAGGGGCGTGTCGCCGATGGTGCCGATGCGTTCCTGCATGACCGTCGGATGGCATGCATGGTTGCCGTCGTCCATGCCCGGGATTAGCAACGCGCCATATGTCACGCCCCCCCGCCATCCTGCAGGTCCTGCCCGCGTTGGAGTCCGGCGGCGTCGAGCGCGGCACGCTGGAGATCGCGGAAGCGATAGAGGCCGCGGGGTACCGGGCGATCGTCGCGTCGGCCGGCGGACGGCTGGTGCCGGAACTGGAGGCGTTGGGCGCCCGGCATGTGACGCTCCCGCTCCTGACCAAATCGCCCATCGGCATCTGGCGCAACGCCGCCCGCCTGGCGGAGATCGCCACCCAGGAACAGGTCCGCATCATCCATGCGCGCTCGAGGGCACCCGCCTGGTCCGCCCTGCCGGCGGCGCGCCGGAGCGGGGCGCACTTCGTCACCACCTATCACGGCACCTATGGCGAGGGCTGGCCAGGGAAGCGGCTCTATAACTCGGTGATGGCGCGCGGAGAGCGGGTCATCGCCATCAGCCGACACATCGCCGACCATATCCGGCGCATCTATGGCGATGGGGGAGGAATCCGCGTCATTCAGCGCGGCGTGGACCTGCGCCGTTTCGACGCGGCGCGTGTGGAATCGTCGCGCGTGGCTGAGCTGCGCGCCGCATGGTCCTTGCCGGACGGCGCCAGGGTCGTGCTGCTGCCTGCGCGGATGACCCGCTGGAAGGGCCATGACGTGCTCATCCGGGCGCTGGAGCGCCTTCCGGGGGTGATCGTCGTGCTGGCCGGGGATGTGGTGGGACGCGAGCGATATGTGGGGGAGCTTCGTGCCCTTGCCGAGGGCCAGGGCGTCGCGGACCGGCTCCGCTTTGCGGGCCACGTCTCTGACATGCCGGCGGCCATGCTCGCGGCGGAGGTGGTGGTCCATGCCAGCACGGAGCCGGAAGCCTTCGGCCGGACCGTGACCGAAGCCCAGGCCCTGGGACGGCCCGTCATCGCGTCGGATCTCGGCGGGCCGCGCGAAACGGTCGAGGATGGCGTCACCGGCTGGCTTACCCCGCCGGGCGATGTTGCCGCGCTTTCTGCTGCCATTGCGCGCGTCCTGGCCATGCCGGCGGAAAGCCTCGCGGCGATCGGCGAGGCCGCTCGCCGAGGTGTGCCTACACTCGAGGCCATGCAAAACGCGACGTTGGCCGTGTATCGGGAATTGCTGTGACCCAGCGCATCCTTGTCATCAAGCTGGCTGCGCTCGGCGACTTCGTGCAGGCCTTCGGTCCCTTCGCCGCGATCCGAAGGCACCACCCCGATGCCGAGATCACGCTTCTGACGACGCGGCTCTTCGCGACGCTCGCCGCCGACAGCCCCTGGTTCGACCGGGTCTGGTCCGACGGACGGCCGAACTGGTGGAATCTCGCGGCCGTACTGCACCTGGCGCGACGGCTTCGGGGCGCGGGCTTCGATCGTGTTTACGATCTGCAGACCTCCGGAAGGTCCTCGCGATATCGAATGTTCGTCGGCCGCCGTGCCGCGTGGTCGGGAATCGCGCGTGGTGCCTCGCACCCGGATACGAATCCGCGGCGTGATCACCTTCACACCGTGGACCGGCAGCACGGCCAACTCATCGCTGCCGGGATCACCGAATTTCCCGAGCCGGATCTCGGCTGGCTGGATTCGGATGTGTCCGCTTTCGGCCTGCCGCCCTGTTTCACGCTTCTGCTCCCCGGGGCATCCGCGGAGCGTCCCGGAAAACGATGGCCCGCCGGGCGGTTCGGTGCCCTGGCGGGGCGGCTGGACATGCCGTCGGTCGTCTGCGGCATCGCCAGCGAGGCTCCATTGGCCGAGGAAATCCGGCGATTGGCGCCCCAGACGATCGACCTCACCGGTCGCACGGATCTGCGGCAGCTTGCGGCGGTGGCCCGCCGGGCCAGCCTGGCGATCGGCAATGACAGCGGCCCCACGCATCTGGCGGCGGCGATCGGATGCCCGACGGTCGCGCTGTTCGGGTCGGAGAGCGATCCGGCCCTCTGTGCGCCGCGCGGACCGACGGTGACGATCCTGCGACGGCAGCCCATCTCGGAGCTGTCCGTGGACGAGGTGCTTCAGTCCGTCGGCGGTTGATCGGCCCATTCCGGCCGCAGCACATGGCCGCCACCCGGGCCGTCGCGCCGGATGAAGCTGCCGGCTGCAGCCAGCAGCGCATCGAGCGAGCCGTATCCCGCGAAGTCGCTGCCGCGCAGGGTCTGCCCCGTGCGGTTCCGGACCATCTGCCCGAGATGCGGGACATGCACGGGATCCTGCGCTTCCGTCATGATGTCCCTGACAACGCCGAGCACGTCTGCGGTGGCCTGCGGGCCGAAGGCCTCCCCCGGTTCCGGCGAGGCCTGCCAGCCGAGCCAACCTGCAAGCAGGTCCAGCCCGATCACCTCGTCGGCCGCCGAACGGACGATGCGTCCCACCTCTGGATGGGCCACCAGCCGCGTGCGCCGGTCGGCCGCACGCAGCCGCAGCAGCAGCGGCACGAAATCGGAATCCGTGGAGAGAAGGATGAATTCATCGAAATGCGAAGGCGACAGCATGGCCTCCATTGCATCCAGCGCGATGCGGACATCGGCCGCGTTCTTCAGCCGCGTGAGCTTGGGGCAGTCGATCACCTCGAAGCCCGCTGCCATGAAGGCCCAGCGGAACTCCGAATACCGGAAGCGGGAGCCGTCCTCGTCATCCAGACTGCCGGCCGGGTTCATGTAGCATCGCCGGAGCAGCGCCCGGCGCGGGCGATCGCCCAGCAGCCGTTCCAGCCAGGTTTCCGGCTGCTGGGCAAAGCGCAACGCGACCTCGCTGCCCGCACCGTCTCGCAGGCCCGAGACCAGGTTGTCGAAATCGAGGAAAATCGCGCTACGCAACTCGGGCATTGGGGACATGCCTGATTTTGCAGCGTCGGGGCCTGCGGGGCAATGCGCCGGGCCCTTGACCGGGCATGACGCTCTCCCCATGGTCCGCCGTTCGCTTCCACGCCAGACATAGCAAGAGAATCTGTAAATGCCCGCGATTACCCTTCCCGACGGTTCCATCCGCCAGTTCGACGGTGGGGTGACCGGCACGGACGTGGCCGCGGCGATCGGACCCGGCCTGGCGAAGGCGGCATTGGCCATGCAGGTGGACGGCAAGCTCGTCGACCTCGCCGAGCCTATCGTTTCGGACGCCGCGCTGCGCTTCATCACCCGCCGCGACCCCGAGGCGCTCGAACTCATCCGCCATGACACCGCGCATGTGCTGGCCGAGGCGGTGCAGGAGCTGTTCCCAGGGACCCAGGTCACCATCGGACCGTCGATCGAGAACGGCTTCTATTACGACTTCGCCCGCAACGAACCCTTCACGCCCGACGACTTCGTCGCGATCGAGGCGAAGATGCGCGAGATCATCGGCCGCGGCGCGCGCTTCCAGCGCAGCGTGGTGAGCCGCGAGGACGCGATCGACCTTTTCACAAAGAAGGGCGAGCGCTTCAAGGTCGAGCTCATCCGCGACCTGCCCGAGAGCGAGACCATCAGCCTCTACAGCCAGGGCGACTGGATCGACCTCTGCCGTGGCCCGCATATGCGCAGCACGGCCGATATCGGGACGGCCTTCAAGCTGACCAAAGTCGCCGGCGCCTATTGGCGCGGCAAGCCGGAGAACCCGGTCCTGTCGCGCATCTACGGCACCGCCTGGCGCGACCAGAAGGAGCTCGATGCCTATCTCCACATGCTGGAGGAGGCCGAGAAGCGCGACCATCGGCGCATCGGCAAGGAGATGAACCTCTTCCATCTGCAAGAAGAGGCGACGGGCAGCATCTTCTGGCACCCGAAGGGCTGGAAGCTCTACCGGACCGTCGAGGACTACATGCGCCGCCGCCTGGATAGGGCCGACTATCAGGAGGTGAAGACTCCACAACTCGTCGACCGGCGGTTGTGGGAGGCTTCTGGCCACTGGGAAAAGTTCCGCCACGCCATGTTCCAGGCGAAGGTCGAGGACAAGGACGAGGCGGATCGCATCTATGCGCTGAAGCCGATGAACTGCCCCTGCCATGTGCAGATCTTCAACCAGGGCATCCGCAGCTACCGCGAGCTGCCGCTGCGCATGGCCGAGTTCGGCGCCTGCCATCGCTTCGAGCCCTCGGGCGCGCTGCACGGCATCATGCGGGTTCGGGCCTTCACCCAGGACGACGCTCATATCTTCTGCGAGGAGCACCAGATCGCCGAGGAGACGGTGCGCTTCGTGGCGCTTCTCTCCGGTATTTATCGGGATCTGGGCTTCAGCGAGTTCCGGGTGAAGTTCAGCGATCGCCCGGAGGTGCGCGCCGGCGACGACGCCACCTGGGACCGTGCGGAGGGCGCCCTGAAGGAAGCCTGTGCCATCGCTGGCGTCGACTTCGAGCTGAACCCGGGCGAGGGGGCCTTCTATGGGCCGAAGCTGGAATTCGTGCTGCGCGACGCGATCGGCCGCGACTGGCAGTGCGGCACGCTCCAGGTCGACTTCGTGATGCCGGAGCGGCTGGACGCGGTCTATGCGGCCGAGGACGGGACCCGCAAGCGGCCCGTCATGCTGCACCGCGCCATCCTCGGGAGCTTCGAGCGCTTCCTGGGCATGCTGATCGAGCAGTATGCCGGCCGCTTCCCGCTCTGGCTGGCGCCGGTGCAGGTGGTGGTCGCAACCATCGTCTCGGACGCGGATCCCTACGCGCGCGAGGTGAAGGCGGCCTTCGACAAGGCGGGCCTCCGCGTCGAATTCGACCTGCGGAACGAGAAGATCAACCGTAAGGTGGTGGATCACATCGAACAGCGGGTGCCGGTGCTGGCCGTCCTCGGTCGGAGGGAGGCGGAGCTCGGCCAGGTCGTGCTGCGCCGGCTGCCGGGGCGTGAGCAGGAGGTGTTTTCGCTAGCCGAAGCGGTCGCGCACCTCGCAAAAGAGGCAAACCCTCCCGATATGGCTGCTTTGCCAGCAGATGCGGTTGCAGCGTGACGCGCTGCGCCCCATAAGACGCTTTGAATTTTTGCCGTAACTGAGACAGGAGACGACGATAGCACGAGGCCCTATGCCCCCGACGCCCCCCTCACGTGAGGGGCCACGCGTGAACGAGGAAATCCGTGTTCCGCAGGTGCGCCTTATCGACGAGGCGGGCGAGATGTTGGGCGTTTTGAGTATTCGCGACGCGCTTTACAAGGCGTACCAGGCGGGGCTCGATCTGCTTGAGATCAGCCCGAACGCCGTTCCGCCTGTCTGCAAGATCACGGACTACGGCAAGTTCAAGTACGAGCAGCAGAAGAAGGCCAACGAGGCCCGCAAGAAGCAGAAGGTCGTCGAGATCAAGGAAATCAAGGTTCGTCCGAACATTGATGACCACGATTACGACGTGAAGATGCGGCAGGCAAAGGGCTTCATCGGCGAGGGGGACAAGGTCAAGGTCACCCTGCGTTTCCGCGGTCGAGAGATGGCGCACCAGGAACTCGGTGTGAAGCTGCTGGAGCGGATCCGGACCGAGCTGGTCGAGCTGGTGAAGGTGGAGTCCATGCCGCGGCTCGAGAACCGGCAGATGATCATGGTGTTGGCGCCCAAATAACGCCGAAGGCGTTGTTGGCCGGGCCTGGGGCCCGGCCCGCCCTGGCTTGACCGGGGATGGGGGCATTCAAAGCCACCCTCTATTGACTTTTTGTGGCTTGGCGCTTAGGCGCTGCCTGTCGGGATCTTCCGGCATGGGTCCCGCATCAGGCGGCATCCCCGTCGCTCCGCGAGATTCGCGCAGCGGCGCATTTTTGTTTGGAGTGGGTTTCGCGTGTTCGAGGCATTGGGCAACAGGCTTCAGGGGGTGTTCGACCGGCTACGCGGCCGCGGCGCGCTGTCCGAGGCCGACGTCTCCGATGCGCTGCGCGAGGTGCGTGTAGCCCTGCTCGAGGCCGATGTCGCGCTGCCCGTCGTCCGCGACATCATCGCCAAGGTCCGCGAAGGCGCCGTCGGGCAGGAGGTCATCCGCTCGATTCAGCCTGGCCAGCAGGTCGTCAAGATCGTCCATGACGCGCTGGTCGAGGCGCTGGGCGGCGGCGACGAAGGGCCGCGCGGGCTCGACCTGAACGCGCCGTCGCCGATCCCCATCCTGATGGTCGGTCTGCAGGGCTCGGGCAAGACCACGACCTCCGGCAAGATCGCGCTGCGCCTGCGCACGCGCGAGCGCAAGAAAGTGCTGCTGGCGAGCCTCGACGTGCACCGTCCCGCCGCGCAGCTTCAGCTCGCTCAGCTGGCTGAGCGTGCCGAAGTGGTCAGTCTGCCCATCATCGCCGGCCAGACGCCGCTCCAGATCGCCGAGCGCGCGATGGATATGGGCCGGCGCGAGCTTTACGACATTGTCATCCTCGACACCGCCGGCCGCCTCGCGATCGATGATGCGCTGATGGACGAGGTCGCCACGGTCAAGGCGGCGGTGATGCCGCACGAGACGCTGCTCGTCGTCGATGCCATGACGGGGCAGGATTCGGTGAATACCGCGCGCGCCTTCAATGAGCGCGTCGGTGTCACCGGTATCGTCATGACGCGCGTCGACGGCGATGCGCGCGGTGGCGCGGCCCTCTCCATGCGGGCGGTCACTGGCGCGCCGATCAAGCTGCTCGGCGCGGGCGAAAAGCTTGATGCGCTGGAGGACTTCCATCCCGACCGGATCGCGAACCGCATCCTGGGCATGGGCGACATTGTCTCGCTCGTGGAGCGGGCGGCCGAGACCATCGACCAGGCCGAGGCCGAGAAGCTCGCGGCGCGCATGCAGAAGGGGCAGTTCAGCCTCGAGGATTATGCGAGCCAGCTGAAGCAGATCGGCAAGATGGGCAACCTGTCGGGCATCATGGGCATGTTGCCCGGCGCCCAGAAGATCAAGCAGCAGCTCGGCGACGCCAATCTGGATCAGTCGATCCTGAAGCGTCAGGCCGCCATCATCGGCAGCATGACGGCCGGCGAGCGCCGCAAGCCCGAAATCATCAAGGCGTCGCGCAAGAAGCGCATCGCCGGCGGCTCCGGTTCCTCCGTGCAGGAGGTGAACAAGCTGCTCAAGCAGTTCGAGGACATGCGCGACATGATGAAGCGCATGAACAAGATGGGCCAGAAGGGGCTGATGCGTGGCGGGCTCGCCGCGCTCCTCCCCCAAGGCCGCAGGCCGTTCTGAGATGAACTGGCCGAACCCCATTTCCAGTTCCAACTAAGGAGAGTGCCCGATGGGCCTTAAGATCCGCCTTGCCCGCGCCGGCGCCAAGAAGCGCCCCTACTACCACATCGTGGTGGCCGACAGCCGCTCGCCGCGCGACGGCCGCTTCATCGAGAAGCTGGGCAGCTACAACCCGATGCTGCCGGCCGAGCACGAAGATCGCATCCGCCTGCAGGACGAGAAGATCAAGGAGTGGCTCGGCAAGGGCGCGCTCGCGACCGATCGCGTGGCCAAGTTCCTGGGCAAGGCAGGCATCATCGAGATGCCCGTGTTCCCCGAGCAGCCGAAGCAGTCCGCGCCGAAGAAGAAGGCGCAGGAACGCGCCGCGGCCGCTGCGCGCTGATCTGAAGGCATCGGGCTGAAGGCAGATGGCGGACGCGAAGGTCCTGTTGGGCGAGATCGGGAGGCCGCACGGTGTGCGGGGCCTGGTGCGCGTCCGCAGCTTCACCGCCGAGCCGGAAGGCCTGACGGCCTATGGCCCGCTGACGGATGAGAGCGGCGCGCGGCACTTTGCGCTGGAGCTGCTCTCCGCCGATCTGGCACGGATCGATGGTGTCGCGGACCGGGACGCAGCCGCGAGGCTGACCGGGACAAAGCTCTACGTTCCGCGCGAGGCGCTGCCGCCAGCCGAGGATCCGGAGGAGTTCTACCTGTCCGACCTGGAGGGGCTGTCCGCCTTCACCGAGGCTGGAGCGCCGCTTGGGCGTGTTCACGCGGTCGAGGATCACGGGGCAGGGGCCTTCCTGGTTCTGGAAGGACCGCCCGAGCGGTTGGTTCCCTTCACGCGTGCGGCTGTTCCGGCGGTTGATCTGATCGCGCGACGGATCGCTGTGGTGCTGCCGGTGGAGATCGTCGTCGATGAGCAGGGGGCGGCATGAGCTGGTCAGCCACCGTTCTGACGCTCTTCCCGGAGATGTTTCCGGGGCCGCTCGGCGTCTCTCTGGCGGGGCGCGCGCAGCGCGAGGGCATCTGGTCCTGCGAGGCGCGCGACATCCGTGCGCATGCGCTGGACCGGCACCGTACGGTGGATGACACACCTTTGGGCGGCGGCGCCGGCATGGTGATGCGCCCGGATGTGGTGGACATGGCCATCGCCGCGGCCATGCCAGCCGGGGATGATCGCCCGCTGATCTACCTGACGCCGCGCGGTCGGCTGCTGGACCAGAAGCTGGTGCAGCAACTCGTCGCAGGCCCGGGCGTGGTGCTGCTCTGCGGCCGCTACGAAGGTGTCGATCAGCGCGTGATCGAGGCGCGCGGCATGATCGAGGTCTCGATCGGCGACTACGTGCTCTCCGGCGGCGAACTCGCAGCGCTGACCCTGCTCGATGCCTGCGTGCGGCTGTTGCCCGGTGTGATGGGCGCAGCCGAGAGCGCCGTGGAGGAGAGCCACAGTGCCGGCCTCCTGGAATACGCGCAATACACGCGGCCCGCCGAATGGCAGGGCCGCGCCGTGCCGCAAGTGCTGCTCTCCGGCCACCACGCCGAGGTGGCCCGCTGGCGGCGCGCTGAATCCGAGGCCGTGACGCGAGAGCGCCGGCCCGACCTCTGGACCCGAATGCAGGTTGCCGCCGGTGGCGCCGCAGCCTAGATGCTCATATAGAAAGGACTAATCCCATGAACCTGCTGCAGCAATTCGACGCCGACCAGAAGGCCCGCCTCATCGCCACGCGGCCCGTGCCTGAGTTCGCGCCCGGCGATACCGTCCGCGTCATGGTCAAGGTGGTCGAGGGCGAGCGCGTCCGCACCCAGGCCTATGAGGGCGTCGTGATCGCGCGGTCCAACCGCGGCCTGCACAGCAACTTCACGGTGCGCAAGCTCTCCTATGGCGAGGGCGTGGAGCGCGTCTTCCCGCTGCATTCCCCGGCGATCGCGGACATCTCCGTGGTGCGTCGCGGCAAGGTGCGTCGCGCCAAGCTGTACTACCTGCGGGGACGCACGGGTAAGTCGGCCCGCATCGCCGAGAAGCTGGGTCTGCGGACTCCGGTCTCGGCCCCGGCGGCGGTGGCCAAGGAAGCCGAGGAGGCCTGAGGCCCTCTCGCAGGCCGCGCCGCAAGGCGCGGCCTTTTTTGATCGATACCCGGTTTGGGGGAAATGCAAATGAGCGCCGAAACGCCGCGCACCCTGTTCGATAAGATCTGGGCGCATCATGTCGTCGACACGCTGCCGGATGGCACCGCGCTCCTCTACATCGACCGTCACCTTGTGCACGAAGTCACGAGCCCGCAGGCCTTCGAGGGGCTCCGCGTCGCGGGCCGTCCGGTGCATCGCCCGGATGCGACCATCGCCGTGGTCGACCACAACATCGCGACCGACAGCAGCCGCCGCACGGGCATCCTCGACCCCGAGAGCCGCCTCCAGGTCGAGACGCTCGAGCACAACGTCGTCGAGTTTGGCGTGCCCTATATCCCGCTGCTCGATGCGCGGCAGGGCATCGTCCACGTCATCGGGCCGGAGCTCGGGCTCTCGCTGCCTGGTACGACGATCGTCTGCGGCGACAGCCACACCTCCACGCATGGCGCCTTGGGCGCGCTCGCCTTCGGCATCGGCACGAGTGAGGTGGAGCACGTGCTCGCCACGCAGACGCTGCTGCAGAAGCCGGCGAAGAACATGCGCGTCACGGTCGACGGCAAGCTGCCGCTCGGCTGCACGGCGAAGGACATCGTGCTGGCCATCATCGGCAAGATCGGGACGGCCGGCGGCACGGGGCATGTGATCGAATTCGCCGGCGAGGCGATCCGGGCTCTCGACATGGCGGGCCGCATGACGGTCTGCAACATGAGCATCGAGGCTGGTGCGCGCGCCGGCATGGTGGCGCCCGACCAGACGACCTTCGACTATGTGAAGGGCCGACCGCACGCGCCGCAGGGCGAAGCTTTCGACCGCGCAGTTGCCTGGTGGTCCACCTTGCCGAGCGACCCGGGCGCGCAATTCGACAAGGAAGTGTCGCTCCGCGCCGAGGACATCGTGCCCATGGTCACCTGGGGCACGAGTCCGGAGGACGTAGCGCCCATCACGGCCCTGGTGCCCGATCCGGCGCAGGCGGCGGACGAGACGCGCCGTGCCCAGCTCCAGCGCATGATCGAATATATGGGCCTGACGCCCGGCCAGAAGCTCACGGACCTCAAGGTCGACGTTGTCTTCATCGGCAGCTGCACCAACAGCCGGATCGAGGACATGCGCGCCGCCGCTGCCATTGCAAAAGGCCGCCACGTCGCCGAAGGCGTGCGCGCGATGGTCGTGCCCGGCTCCGGCCTCGTGAAGCTGCAGGCGGAGGAGGAGGGGCTGGATCGCGTTTTCCTCGATGCGGGTTTCGAATGGCGCGAGGCGGGCTGCTCGATGTGCCTCGGCATGAATCCCGACAAGCTGACACCGGGCCAGCGCTCGGCCAGCACCTCCAACCGCAACTTCGAGGGACGGCAGGGCCCGGGCGGGCGCACGCACCTGCTCTCGCCGGCCATGGCGGCTGCGGCCGCGCTGGCCGGCCACCTGGCGGATGTCCGCGATTGGCAACCCCTAGGGAGCGCTTGATCCAATGAAGGCTTTCACGACCCTGACGGGCGTCGCGGCGCCCCTGCCGGCGGCGAACATCGACACCGACAAGATCATCCCGGCGCGCTTTCTCAAGACCATTGCGCGCACGGGGCTTGGCAAGCACCTCTTCGCCAATATGCGCTTCAATGAGGACGGCTCGGAGAAGCCAGACTTCGTGCTGAATCAGCCGGCCTACCGTCATTCCGAAATTCTCATCGCCTACGAGAATTTCGGCTGCGGCAGCTCGCGCGAGCACGCGCCCTGGGCGCTGTTGGATTTCGGCATCCGCTGCGTGATCGCGCCGGACTTCGCCGACATCTTCCACAACAACAGCTTCAAGAACGGCATCCTTCCCATTCGGCTGCCGCGCGAGATCTGCGAGAAGCTGATGGAGGACGCGAAGCTGGGTGGCAATGCGCGCCTCACCGTGGATCTGGAGCGTTCGGTGGTGGTGCGTCCGAACGGCGAGGAGATCCCCTTCGAGATCGATCCCTTCCGCCGCCACTGCCTGCTGAACGGCCTCGACGATATCGGCCAGACGATGCAGCACAAGCCTGCCATCGAGAGCTTCGAGGCGCGCCAGCGCGCCGCGCAGCCCTGGCTCTACGGGTGAAAGAAGACTGATGCCTGCGAACAAGAAGCTGCTCGTCCTCCCTGGGGATGGGATTGGTCCCGAAGTCATGGCCGAGGTGCGCCGTGTGATCGATTGGATGGAGCGTCGCCGCCGCGCCAGCTTCGAGATTGTGGAAGGTCTCGTGGGCGGTGCCGCGCTCGATGCCGAGGGCACGCCATGTCCCGACAAGACGGTCGCCGCGGCGCGGGAAGCGGATGCCGTGCTGTTCGGCAGCGTGGGTGGGCCTAAGTGGGATACGCTGCCCTTCGATCGCCGCCCCGAGCTCGGCATCCTGCGTCTGCGCAAGGATCTGGGCCTCTTTGCGAACCTGCGTCCTGCCATCGTGCTGGATCCGCTTGTGGACGCGTCCTCGCTGAAGCCGGAAATCGTGCGCGGCCTGGACATCATCATTGTGCGCGAGAGCACGGGTGGCATCTATTTCGGTGAGCCGCGCGGTATTCATATCGACACCAACGGCAAGCGTGTCGGCGTCGACACGGAGGTCTATTCGGAAGAGGAGATCGCGCGGGTGGCGCGCGTGGCCTTCGATCTCGCGCGCAAGCGACGCAACAAGGTGACGAGCACGGAGAAGGCCAATGTCATGCAGACCGGCCGCCTCTGGCGTGCCGTGGTCAGCGAGATCCACAAGGCGGAATTCGCCGATGTCGAGCTGGAGCACATGTATGCCGACAACGCGGCCATGCAGCTTTGCTCGCGCCCCAAGCAGTTCGACGTCATTCTGGCATCCAACCTCTTCGGCGACGTGCTGAGCGATCTGGCGGCGGCTCTGACGGGCTCCCTGGGCATGCTGCCCTCGGCAACGCTCGGCGCGGTGGGGGCGGATGGGAAGCGCTACGCGCTGTATGAGCCGATCCACGGCTCGGCCCCGGACATCGCCGGCCTCGGCATCGCAAACCCCTGCGCGCAGATCCTGTCCTTCGCCATGCTGCTGCGCTGGTCCTTCGGCATGGAAGAGGATGCGCGGTTGATCGAACGCGCGGTCGAACAGGTCCTCGCTGGGGGAATGCGGACTGCCGACATCATGCAAACCGGCATGGCGCGCATCAGCACGGCCGTGATGGGCGAGAGCGTCGTGCGTGAACTGGACAAGATCGGCGCCTGATTTCCGTTTCGCGACAAAGCCTCGGCCCGGGGGGTTGCGCCACTCGATTTGGGAGGCTATTTCCCCGGCCAACGGCATGCACCCGTAGCTCAATGGATAGAGCACCAGACTACGAATCTGGGGGTTGGAGGTTCGAGTCCTTCCGGGTGCGCCATTACTTCAAAAGCTTAGGCGTCAGAAAGGCCCGCAGATATTGCGGACCCGTTTCATGCGGACCCGTGGCGGACCTCAAGGAATGATCGCCATGGCGCCAGCATCAAATCCATTAAGCCGCGCCGAAGCGGATCCTCGCGGAGGCCGATGGGGCTTTGTGCTTCGCGATCAGGAAGGCGTCGCGATTTACCGATCCGCCGACACATTCGCCCATCCGCAGGATGCCGTCGCGGCCGGCGTCAGGAAGTCCGCCACGCTTCCGCGAGCCATCAAAGGTGGCACGAAGCGCTGAACAGCCAGGACCTACCTGAAGGGGGGCGGCTGCGCATGCATGCCCCCGAATCATTGGTGCCCGATTGCCGCGGCGGCCATATTCGCCCGGAAGCCAGGCAAGGAATCGGGATGTCGCCAGAACACCGGGCGCGCGTAGACGCGCTTGAGCAGGCCGTGCGGGTGGAATTTCGGATGACCAGCTGGCTGAAGTGGCCATTCCCCAAGCGCGCTTCTTCGGACCCGGACCCGCCTTTCGTGCTGGGCCAAATCGCCGAGAGCGGCTTCGCGGAGCCTCCTATGGCGGAGGCGACGCCGCGCGATCTTGAGGAGTGGAGGGCCTATCTCGACCGGCGAAAGGCGGAGCTCGAGCACTGCAAGATGGATTTCGAATATAAGAAGCTCCGTGTGGAACTCCGTAAAATGAGGGTCGACGGGGACAATGACATGTTCCGCGCCGCCATCGACTACGCCAAGCAGT
>JAQGHZ010000589.1 GCA_028291485.1 Rubritepida sp.
ACGCGTGAGCCGGGCGGATCCGCGGGTGCCGAGGCCGTGCGGGGACTCCTGCTCTCCCGCCCCTGGGATCCGCTGGCCGAGATGGCGCTGCACTTCGCGGCCCGTCGCGAGCATTGGATGCGGAGCATCCAGCCCAGCCTCGCGGCCGGCAGCTGGGTGGTCTGCGACCGCTTCTTCGACAGCACGCTGGCCTATCAGGTGGGCGGACAGGGGGCGCCGCAGGAGGTCTGGTCGCAGCTCCGCACGGCCCTGCTGGGCGATGTCGCGCCGGACCTGACCTTGCTGCTGGACCTGCCCGTCGAGGCCGGGCTGGCCCGGGCCGAAGCGCGCGGCGAGACAAACCGCTACGAGACGCTCGGGCCGGAATTCCATGCGCGTGTCAGGCAGACATTCCTGGATCAGGCCGCGGCCGAGCCGGCTCGCTTCGCGATCATCGACGCCACGCAGCCCCTTGAGGCGGTGAGCGCTGCCATCCTGGCCGTCTGCAGCGAGAGACTCGGCCTGCCGTGACGCCCCCACCGCCCCGCGCGAATCCCACGCTCTACGGTCATGCGGAGGCCGCCGCGAGCCTAGCCGCGGCGGCGCGGTCAGGCCGGCTGGCGCATGCCTGGCTCTTTGCCGGCCCGCCGAGGATCGGCAAGGCGACCCTGGCCTACCGCTTCGCCCGCTGGTTGCTGGCCGGCCAGCCGCGCGAGCCTGAGGGCGTGCTGCCGCTGCAACTTTCGGACAACGATCCTATTCTCCGCCGCGTCGCTGCCGGCAGCCATGCCGACCTCATGGTGCTGGAACCTCAGCAGGAGCCGGGCAAGCGCCATATCATCAAGGTGGAGGAGGCCCGTGCGGCGCGGTCCTTCCTCAACTTCACCGCGGCCGAGGGCGGCTGGCGCGTCGTGGTGATGGACGAGGTGGACGCCATGGAGACAGCCTCGGCCAACACCATTCTCAAGACACTCGAGGAGCCGCCGCCGCGCACCGTGCTGCTGCTCGTCACCGCAGCCCCCGGCCGGCTGCTGCCCACCATCCGCAGCCGCTGCCGGCGGCTGGACCTCTTCGGTCTGGAGCGGCCGGCGATGGACACGCTCCTGGCCGACTGGCTCCCGGAAAAGTCGCGCGGAGAGCGAGAGGCCCTCGCCATCCTGGCCGAAGGCTCCCCGGGCCGGGCGCTGGAGCTCGCGGCGGGCGAGGGGGTGGAACTGGCTCGGCTGGCCGAATCCACCCTGACGAATCTCCCCGGTGCCGAGGGCGCCTATGCCCTGGCCGACCGCATCGGCGGCCGCGAGGCGGCGCTGGCCTTTCCCGCCTTCTTCAACCTGCTGCTGCGTCACCTCTCCCAGGCGCTGCGCCAGGCTGCGCGAAGCGGTTCGGCGCCCGGCTGGCTCTCGGCCCGGCCTCTGGCCGCCTGGGCCGAAGCCTCGGAGGCCATCCGCAAGCTGGTGCAGGACACGGAGCGGCTCTCGCTCGATCGCCGGCAGGCCGTCCTGGTGGCCATGGACACCTTGCGAGGCCGCTAGAGCCGGCCCATAGGTCGGGTCATGCCGATCTACCTCACCACGCCCATCTATTATGTGAACGACAAGCCGCATATCGGCCACGCCTACACCAGCCTGGCGACCGACGTGCTCGCCCGCTGGCATCGGCTGGCCGGGCGCGAGGTCTATTTCCTCACCGGCACGGACGAGCACGGGCAGAAGGTGGAGAAGGCCGCGCAGGATGCCGGCGAGGACCCGAAAGCCTTCACCGACCGCGTGAGCCAGGCCTTCCGCGACCTCACCGTCACCATGGGCTTTTCCAATGACGGCTTCATCCGCACCACGGAGAAGCGGCACTACGAGGCCTGCCAGGCGCTCTGGATCCGGCTGCAGGAGCGCGGCCACATCTATCTCGGCGCCTATGAGGGCTGGTACGCCGTGCGCGACGAGGCCTTCTACGGCACGGACGAGCTGACCGAGCGCGACGGCGTGAAATACGCGCCCTCGGGCGCGCCGGTGGAGTGGGTGAGGGAGCCTTCCTACTTCTTCAAGCTCTCCGAATGGGGCGACAAGCTCCTGGAATTCTACGAATCCAACCCCGATTTCATCGCGCCCCCGAGCCGCCGGAACGAGGTGATCAGCTTCGTGAAGTCCGGGCTTTCGGACCTCTCCATCTCGCGCACCTCGTTCAAATGGGGCGTGCCGGTGCCGGGCGACGACGCGCATGTGATGTATGTCTGGCTGGACGCGCTCACAAACTACATCACGGCCCTCGGCTACCCCAATGAAAAGGCTGAACTCTGGCGCTTCTGGCCGGCCGATGTGCATGTCGTCGGCAAGGACATCCTGCGCTTCCACGCGATCTACTGGCCGGCCTTCCTCATGGCCGCGGACCTGCTCCCGCCGGCCCGCGTCTTCGCCCATGGCTGGTGGACGAATGAGGGTCAGAAGATCAGCAAATCCCTAGGGAACGTGATCGATCCTGTCGCGCTGGTGGAGGAGTTCGGGCTCGATCCCATCCGCTACTTCCTTATGCGCGAGGTGCCGTTCGGCCAGGACGGCGATTTTTCGCGGACCGCGCTGGGCCACCGGCTGAACGGTGAACTGGCCGACGTGCTGGGCAACCTGGCGAACCGCACGCTCTCGCTGATCCAGCGGAATTGCGAGGGCAAGCTGCCCTCGCTGCCGCCCGTACGCGACATGGACACGACCCTGCTGGTGCCGCTCGACGCGCTCGTAGCGTCGGTCGGCAAGCTACTGGAATCACAGGAATACCACCTCGCCCTGGAGGAGGTGTTCCGGCAGGTCCGCAGCGCCAACGGCTACATCACCGTCCAGGCGCCATGGGCGCTGAAGAAGACCGATCCCACGCGGATGACCGAGGTGCTGCGCCACCTCCACACCGCGCTGCGCGCCTATGCGACCGTGCTGCAGCCCTTCATGCCGACGACGATGGGCGCGCTGCTCGACCAGCTCGGCGTTCCCGCGGGTGCGCGCGACCTGGCCTCGCTGGCCACGCCGCTGCCGGATGGGATCGACCTGCCGCCGCCGTCGCCGCTCTTCCGGAAGATCGAGGTCGTCGGGTGATCATCGATAGCCACTGCCATCTCGACTACTTCAGCGACGTCGAGGTTGAGGAGATTCTCGCCCGCGCGGCCGAGGCCGGCGTCGAGCGGATGGTCACGATCGGCACCTCCGTCCCGCAGGCCGAGGCCGTGGTCCGGCTCGTCGACCGCTTTCCGCAGGTCTGGGGCACGGTCGGCGTGCACCCGCACCGCGCGGCCGAGGGCCCCATGCCGACCGTCGAGGAGCTGGTGGCGCTGACGCAGCACCCGCGCGTCATCGGCCTGGGCGAGAGCGGGCTCGACTACTTCTACGACAAGTCGCCGCGCGACGTTCAGCAGGAAGGGTTCCGGCGCCACTGCCGCGCCGCCCGCGAGACCGGCCTGCCGCTGGCCATCCACGCCCGCGAGGCCGACACCGACATCGCGCGGATCCTGGCCGAGGAGCGGGAAGGGGGCGCCTTCCCCTTTCTCCTGCACTGCTTCAGCTCCTCGCCCTGGCTGGCCGATCGCGCGGTCGAGATGGACGGCTACATCTCCTTCTCGGGAATCCTGACCTTCCCGAAGTCGACGGAGCTCCGCGAGGTCGCTGCCCGGCTGCCCGAGGACCGGCTGCTGCTGGAGACGGATTCGCCCTACCTCGCGCCCGTGCCCCTGCGCGGCAAGCGCTGCGAGCCGGCCTACACGGCCTATACCGCCAAGGTGCTGGCCGAGTGCCGCGGCGTGAGCGTCGCTGACATCGGCGAGATCACCACCGCGAATTTTCATCGTCTGTTCTCCAAGGCCGCATGACGCTGCGGGTCACGCTGCTCGGCACCGGTCCGTCCCAGGGCGTTCCGGCCGTCGGTGGGGCTGACGGCAGCGGGAATTGGGGCCGGTGCGATCCGTCCGAGCCGCGCAACCGGCGCCGGCGGACCTCGGCGCTGATCGAGGCGGCCGACGGCACGCGGCTGCTGATCGATGCCGGGCCGGATCTGCGGGCACAGCTGCTCGACAACCGGATCGCCGGCTTCGACGCGGTTTTGCTGACCCACGCGCATGCCGACCACATCGCCGGCGTGGACGAATTGCGCGCCGTGAACCGCTCCACGGGCCAGATCCTGCCGATTTTTGCCTCCGAGGTGACGCTCCGCGAGGTCCGGGAGCGCTTCAGCTACGCCTTCCAGCCGGCCACCCAGGGGTTTTTCCGGCCGGCGCTCGAGGGCCGGGTCGCCGCACCCGGCGAGACGATCCGCGTCGGCCCGATGGAGGTCGAGCTCTTCGACCAGGACCACGTGGTCATGCGGACCCTGGGGCTCCGGATCGGCGGCTTCGCCTATACGACCGACGTGCTGCATTTCCCGCCGGAGAGCTTCGAGCGGCTGCGCGGCCTCGACACCTGGGTGGTCGGCTGCATGACCTCCGGCACGAACCCGGTGCATGCCGGGCTCGACCAGGTGCTGGCCTGGGCCGCGGAGCTGCGGCCGCGGCGGACGATCCTGACGCACCAGGGCGACCGGATGGATTTTGCCGCCGTTTCGGCGCGGCTGCCGGCCGGGGTCGAGATGGGCGTCGACGGCCTCGTCCTGGAGGCGCCGGCCTGAGGCC
>JAQGHZ010000604.1 GCA_028291485.1 Rubritepida sp.
CGACTTCGTGCAGGCGATCTAGGGCGACGACCCGACCATGTACCACGTGCCGCACGGCGTCTTCTGCCCGGACACGCCGATGGCCAGCGAGGCGGGGCTGGAGCCGCTCGTCGGCCCGCGCAACCTCGACGCCGTGAAGGAGATGCTGAAGCAGGCCGGCTACGCGAACGAGAAGGTCGCCATCCTCGTCGCCACCGACTACGCGCAGTTCAAGGCGATCGGCGAGGTGATGGCCGACATCATGGGCCGCATCGGCATGAACGTGGACTATGTCGCGACCGACTGGGGCACCATGCTCTCGCGCCGCAACAATCGCGGGCCGGTCGAGCAGGGCGGCTGGAGCTGCTTCAACACCGGCTGGGAGGGCGTGGACCACATGGACCCCGCCAACCACTACGCGATCCGCGGCAATGGCGACCAGCCGTCGGGCTGGCCGGGCTGGTGTGTCAGCCCGCGGCTGGAGGAGCTGCGCAACCAGTGGTTCGCGGCGCGCAACCTCGCCGAGCAGCAGGAGGCCTGCCGCCTCATGCAGATCCAGTGCATGCAGGACGTCCCCAGCGTCCCGCTCGGGCAATACGTGCAGCCGACGGCCTATCGCACCAACGTCACCGGCGTGCAGAAGGGCTTTCCCACCTTCTGGAACGTGCGGAAGACGTGATGGGGGTGGCGGCTACAGCCCCCGCCACTCGTGGCTCTGCGCCTCGAAGGCCTTGCGGCCGAAGAGCGAGACGACGGCGGTGCGCGCCAGGATGCGCAGGTCCAGCCAGATGGACCATTCGCTGAGATAGGCGAGGTCGTGCGCCGTGACCTCGCGCGCGAAGGCCGTGTCGCTCATGGTGCCCGACAGCCCGTTCACCTGGGCCCAGCCGGTGATGCCCGGCTTCATGCGGTGCCGCGCGCCATAGCCCGGCGCCACCGTCTCGATCGGCATGCCGACCACCAGCATGTGCGCGACATGCGGCCGCGGCCCCACCATGCTCATCTCGCCCCTGAGCACGTTGATGAGCTGCGGCAGCTCGTCGATGCAGGTCGGCCGCAGGATCCGCCCCACCCTGGTGATGCGGGAATCGCGCGAGAGCACGCCGCGCGTGCCCGTGTCCCTCGGGTCGTAGCGCAGCGTGCGCAGCTTCAGGATCTGGAAAGTCCCGCCGCTGCGGCCGATGCGCGGCTGGCGGAAGAGGATGGGGCCAGGCCCCTCAAGCCGGATGGCGAGCATCGCGACCAGCAGGACGGGCGAGACGAGCACCAGCGCGAAGGCCGCCAGCGCGTAGTCGACCACCGCCTTGGCGACGATCGCGCCGGGCGCCATCGGCTGGCGCACCAGCTCCAGCACCGGCTGGCCCGCGATCACCGAGCGTCTGGTGCCCTGCGGCGCCTGGTTCGCGCCGTCGAGGAGAACCACGACCTCGGAAGTCAGCCACTGCACCTGCTGCACGGAGCGCAGGATGTCGAGGGCGCGGCTGAGCGGCAGGGCGATGACGATGAGGTCCAGCCGCTCCTCGCCGGCGAGGGCGCAGAGGGAGGCGATGTCGCCCATCACGGGCACGCCCGAGACCTCCGGTGGGCGGCGCGTGGCGTCGCGGTCGTCGAAGATGCCGACGATGTCCGGCGTCTCGGGGTTCTCTCCGCCGTTCAGCCGGTCGATGAGCTGGCCCGACATCTCGGTCGCGCCCACGATGGCGATGCGCCGGCGCAGCCAGCCGGCCTTCACGCCGCGCCGCGCGAGGCCCGAGATCACGATGCGGCAAGGCAGCAGCAGCGTCACCGCGGCGACGGGCCAGAGCAGCAGGGCCGCGGCGAACTGGCCGCCGGCCAGCGGCAGCACAAGCAAGGCGACGGCGCCGCCCACGAAGACCGGCACGAGCAGCGCGTCGGCCAGCGCCCAGGGCATGTCGAGCAGCCGGCCCAGGCGGGTGGGGGCGAGCCGCCGCATGGCGAGCCAGCCGAGGCCGGCGAGCCCGCCGGCGATCAGCCGGGCCTCGAGCGGCGTCAAGGAGATCTGGACCTTCGTGGCGTCGAGCCAAAGCCAACCGGCCAGCAGGAGGCAGATCAGGTCCATGGCGCAGGCGATCTGGCCGTAGGCCCCGACAGGGGAGAGGGTGTTGGGCGGAGGGCCGGGCATTCTCTTCAACTCAGCTTCCGCCGTCAGCTGCGGAATGGATGCCTTCGCATGCGCGTCAATATCGGCCGCCACGCATACGTCCTCCTGGTGCCTTCCCAGAGATATCAATTATGGGAGAGTATCTCGCCGCTCGCAACACGGTGCCAATTTTCCTGTATTTCGACCGATCGGTGTCGATCCCGAGTTGGCGTCAGCCAGCGGACACCGGGTCCGCATCCTGACGCGCGGCCTCGTGCTCGACGCGCGCATACAGCCTCCGCCGGAGTTCGGGGGGCAGCGCGATCGTCGACTGGATGAGACAGGAGACCTGATCCGGGCGGACCGAACGGACGAAATCGTCCTCGTCGGCCGCGTCCCTGAAGACGCCCGTCCAGCGCGCGTGGCAGAGCGAGCGAGGCTCGGGGTAGACGCCCGCGGCTTCGAACCCCTGCACCTTGTCGGCATGGACCCCGTACAGAATGTACTCGGCAAAGTGCCGCGTGCGGGCCAGGGTGATCGCCC
>JAQGHZ010000653.1 GCA_028291485.1 Rubritepida sp.
CGGCACGTCGAAGAGCGGGAGGATGTAGAAGAGCACGGGCACGATCACGATGCCGCCGCCCACGCCGAAGAGTCCCGCCAGCAGGCCGGAGAACAGGCCGGTCGCGCCCATCGCCAGGGCCAGCAGCCCCAGCCACGCCAAATGATCCATCAGAATTCAGGCCTTCCAGACGATTCGGACGGCCTCGGATGGTGGTCGTTCCGCGACGAGTGCCATAGCTTCGCGATTGCGAACTGTCATCCCCGCGAGGCGACTTGCTGATCACCGATCCCTGGTTCTACGCGCTGGCCATTCCGGCCTTTCTTCTCACGGGCATCAGCAAGGGCGGCTTCGCCTCGGGGGCGGGCAATACGGGCGTGCCGATGATGTCGCTGGTGATGCCGGCCTCCCAGGCCGCGGGGATCGCCCTGCCGGTGCTCTGCGCGATGGATATCGCCGCACTCCGGGCCTGGTGGGGGAAGTGGGACCGCGCGCAGCTGCGCACCATGCTGCCCGGCGCGGTGGTCGGCATCATCCTCGGTACCTTCGTCTTCGGCGTGCTTCCGGACACCGTCGTGAAGGTCTTCATCGGCGGGATCACCCTGGTCTTCCTGGCGCGCAGCCTCTGGCTGGAGCGCGGCAACCGTGTCGTCCCCGCCGCGTCGCCCTCGCGGATCAAGGGCGGCTTCTGGGCGGCCTGCGCCGGCTTCACGAGCTTCCTCGCCCATGCCGGCGGGCCACCGGCGGCGGTCTATCTCTATCCGCTGAAACTGGATCGGGCGCGGCTCACCGCCACCACGGTCGCCCTCTTCTCGACGATGAACTACCTGAAGCTGATCCCCTACTTCTTCCTGGGCGCGCTTTCGGTGCAGAACCTGCTGACGAGCCTCGTCCTGCTGCCGCTGGCGCCCATCGGCGTCCGGATGGGCATCTGGCTGCAGGGCCGCATGAGCGACCGGGTCTTCTATCGCATCATCTACGTGCTCCTGGCCGCGACCGGCTTCGAGCTCGTCTACGAGGGTTTGTTTCGATGAAGATGCTGGGTGTTCTGGGCGGCATGGGACCGCTCGCCTCCGCCGAGTTCATGCGGCAGCTCACCCTGCTGACGCCGGCCGAGCGCGACCAGGACCACATCCCCACCGTGCTCTGGTCCGACCCGCGCGTGCCCGACCGCACCGAGGCGCGGGTGCATGGCGGCGAGGATCCGCTGCCGGCGCTGCTCCGCGGCATCAGAGGCCTGGAGGCGGCCGGCTGCGGCGCCATCGTCATCCCCTGCAACACCGCCCATGGCTGGTTCGACGGCATGCGGGCCGCCACGGCGCTGCCCATCCTGCACATCGTGGACGCGGCGGCCGATGAGCTGCGCCGCAAGGGCGTGACCGAGGGCCCGATCGGCCTGATGGGCACCACCGGCACGCTGGCCATGCGGCTCTACCAGGACCGGCTCGGCATCGAGTGCCTCACCCCCGAGCCGGACGTGCAGGAGGGGCTGGTCATGCCGGCCGTTGGCCTGGTGAAGGCGAACCGCGTCGAGGAGGCCTATGCGCCGCTGGCCCTGGTCGCGCGCGGGCTGCGCGCCCGTGGCGCCAGCGCCGTGGTGCTCGGCTGCACGGAGATTCCGCTGGGCATCGCCGCGGGTCCCGCCCTCGAATTTCCCGTGATTGACACCATTGCGGCGCTTGCGCGCGCCGCAATCGGCTGGGCGAAGGGCTGAAGCCCGGCTAGAGTCCCTCCAACAATGAGAGGCGACCGATGAGTCAGGCCGAGGAATTCCACAACGTCCACGACGAGAGCCAGGGCCTCGCGCGCGAGCTCGCCCCCGGCGTCACGACGCGGATCTTCCCGGGCGAGCAGGCCATGCTCTCGGTCGTGACCATCGCGCCGCACGGCGCCGGCACCCTGCACAGCCATCCCGAGGAGCAATGGGGCATGCTGCTCGAGGGCAGCGCGGTCCGCATCCAGGGCGGCGAGGAGATCGCGGTCGGCAAGGGCGACTTCTGGCGCACCCCCGGCGGTATCGAGCATACGATGCGGGCCGGTCCAGAAGGCTGCAAGGTTCTCGACATCTTCGCCCCGCCGCGCGAGGCCTACCGCAAGGCCGGCCAGGGCTTCGCCTCCGCCACCTGACCTCCGAAAGGAATCGTCCGATGCCGCCTTCGCTGACACGTCGTGCCGCATTGCTGGCGGGAGCCGGCAGCCTGTCCGCGTGCTCGCTGCCGATCCGGCAGCCCGCCGTGCCGCAGGACCAGACCGCGCGCGCCACCGTCCTGGGCCTGGCCAACGAGCGCTTCCTCATCGGCCATGGATCTGCGGCGATCACCCAGGAGTACGTCGCCGCGCTGGAGCGCCGGCGGGCCTTCCTGGGTCTTGCCCCCGGCGCGACGCTCCCGGCCATGGACCTGCTGGCCGTCTCGGGCGGCGGCGAGGATGGAGCCTTCGGCGCCGGGCTGCTGAACGGCTGGACGCTGGAGGGCTCGCGCCCCGTTTTCAATCTGGTGACCGGTGTCAGCACGGGCGCGCTGACCGCGCCCTTCGCCTTCATCGGCCCTGCGGCGGATGCGCCGCTGAAGAACGTCTACACCGGGGTCACGCTGGCCGATATCGCGACCGCGCGCGGCATGATGGCCGCGCTCTTCGACGACGCCATGTCCGATACGGCGCCGCTCTTCGGCACCATCTCGCGTGAGCTGGGCGACAACCTGCTGGCCGCCGTCGCGCAGGGCTATCGCGAGGGGCGCCTGCTGCTGATCGGCACGACGAATCTCGACACCCAGCTTCCGGTCATCTGGAACATCGGCGCCATCGCCAACAGCGGCGATCCGCGCGCGTCCAACCTCATCCGGCGCATCCTGCTGGCCTCGGCCGCGATCCCCGGGGTCTTCCCGCCGGTGCTCTTCGATGTCGAGGTGGACGGAAGGAAGTACCAGGAACTGCACGTGGACGGTGGCGCGGTGGCCCAGGCCTTCCTCTATCCGCCGGCGGTCGGCGCGCAGCGTCAGGCGAATATCCGGGCCCGCCGCCCGGTGCCGCCCCTCCGCGCCTGGATGATCCGCAACGCCAGGATCGACGCCAACTGGGCTTCGACGAATCGCCGGACCCTGAGCATCGCCCAGCGCGCCGTCGCCACCATGACGGCCGCGAGCGGCTACAACGACGCGGTGCGGATCTGGCTGAACGCGCAGCGCGACGGCGTCGAGTTCCGGATGGCCTATATCGGCTCCGATTTCGGAGTGGTTTACGACCAGCCCTTCGATCAGACCTATATGACGCCGCTGTTCGACTATGGCTTCCAGAAGGCCCGCGCGGGATATCCCTGGTCGCGGCAGCCGCCCTTCACGTCCTGACGGGGAAGGGCGCGGGAACGCGCCTCAGTCGCAGTCGCAACCCGGGGTCGGGGCCGTGCTCTCGCGCATCACGTGGTGGTCCACCCACTCGGCCACGAGGCGGCGCGCCTCGGTGACCGAGGATTCCGGGTGGTGCACGCGATATAGCGTCGTGCAGGCCTGGAAGGCGGCCAGATCCGGCGTACCCACGTCGCGCAGCTCGCGATAGGCGGTCACGACGGCCCGCTCGCAGCGGCGGGCGATATGGCTGAAGTCCTTGCCCATCATTCTCTCCAATTGCGAATAACTCGCAACGTCAGGTCACAATAACCATATCTAAACAGCTGTTCAAGTGAGGGGCAGGCTTTCCGACGGATCAGGGAGGCGTGTGGCGGTCGCAACACGCCCCTCCCATTCTGTCAGGACGCGGCGAAGCGTTTCCTGGCGCGCCGCGTCAAGTCGCGGCGAAGTGTTTCCTGGCGCGCCGCATTAAGAGGCGGCGACGGCTTCCGCGATCGCCTTGCCCACATCCACCGTGCCGGCCTGGCCGCCCAGGTCACGCGTGCGGGGGCCGCCCTCGCCGAGCAGCTTCTCGATGGCTGTCGTGATGGCCTTGGCCGCCTCCGCCTCGCCGAGATGGTCCAGCATCATCGCGCCCGACCAGATCTGCCCGATCGGATTGGCGATGAAGCGGCCCGCAATGTCCGGCGCCGAGCCGTGCACGGGCTCGAACATCGAGGGGAAGAGCTTCTCCGGATTGATGTTGGCGCTGGCCGCCACGCCGATGGAGCCGGCCACGGCCGGGCCCAGGTCGGAGAGGATGTCGCCGAACAGGTTGGAGCCGACCACCACGTCGAACCAGTCCGGGTGCTGCACGAAATGCGCGCAGAGGATGTCGATGTGGAACTGGTCGGTCTTCACCTCGGGGTAGTTCTTCGCCATCTCGGCGAAGCGGTCGTCCCAGTAGGGCATCGTGAAGGTGATGCCGTTGGACTTGGTGGCTGATGTCACCTTCTTGCGCGGGCGCTTCATGGCCAGCTCGAAGGCGTATTTGATGATCCGGTCGGTGCCGGTGCGCGTCAGGACGCTCTGTTGCGAGACGAACTCGCGGTCCGTGCCCGGGAACATCGTGCCGCCGATGCTGCTGTACTCGCCCTCGGTGTTCTCGCGGACGACGTAGAAGTCGATCTCGGCGGGCGTGCGGTTGGCGAGCGGCGTGGAGACGCCCGGCAGCAGCTTGCAGGGGCGCAGCGAGACATACTGGTCGAAGCCGCGGCGGATCGGGATCAGCAGGCCCCAGAGCGAGGTGTGGTCGGGCACGCCGGGCCAGCCCACGGCGCCGAGGAAGACGCTGTCGCTGTCCTTCAGCTGGTCGAGCCCGTCCTCGGGCATCATCCTGCCGGTCTTGGTGTAGGTCTCGCAGGACCAGTCGTAATGCGTGAGCTTCAGGTCGAAGCCGAAGCGGCGCGCGGCGGCGTCGAGCACGCGCAGGCCCTCGGGCGTGGTTTCCTTGCCGATTCCATCGCCCGGAATGACGGCGATGCGGTGCGTTCGTGCCATGACGTGTCCCATCCTCGATGGGTTTCGAGTTACGCCCGGCGCAGCCTTTGGACAAGCTGCCAGCCGGCCGCCAAGACCACGAACCCGGCCATGCCGATGGCCGCCCAGGCGGCCGGTCGCGGCCCGAAGGTCAGGTCGAAATTGGCCGCCGCGACACGGCTGGCGGGCAGGTTCGTGGCGAGCGCGTACCAGGCGTATTCGACGCCGACCGTGGCCAGGAAAGCGGCGACGGTGAGCGCGGCCAGCGCGAGCAGGTTGGACTGCAGGCGCGCCGGGACCAGCCGCCAGAGCAGCAGCCAGAGCAGGATGCCGGTCAGCAGGCTCTCCTGGCTGACGTCGGACTTGGCCTGGATGAAGGCGTGCAGCATCCCCAGGATCGTGATCAGGAAGATGAGCCGGTGCAGCCGCTTCCAGCGGCGGCCGAGCTGGCGCATCCAGCCGTCGGTCGAGGTCCAGCCCAATACGCATAGCCCCAGGATCGCGACGAAGCCGATGGTCAGGTAGAAGCGCTTCACGATCTCGAGGATGGCGGTCGTCACGATCCAGTTCTGGTCGGCGACGTAGAGCACGAGGTGGAGCAGCACCCAGGCCAGCGCGCCCAGCCCCACCATGCGGCGGATCTGGTAGAGCCGCGGCCAGGCGAGGACGCGACCCGCCGGCGTGATGGCGAGGCTCGCGATCAGGAAGCGGATGGACCAGCGCCCGGTCTCGTGCATGACGGCGTTCAGCGGCTCGGGGCCGAGATTGTCCTGCCACCAGTAGCTCAGGATGAGGAAGGTGGGCAGGATCAGGATCGCCAGCGCCGCGATCCGCAGCGGCGAGAGCTTGCCGTTGCGCTCGCGCCAGAGGACCCAGTCGGGGACGGCCTTCACGGGGACCCGCTCGGCGCGCGGCGCCCTCATCGGATCAGACCCCGCGCACGGATCTCGGCGACGATGCGGCGCATCTCGTCCAGCGCCGCGCGGGGCGGCGGCAGGGCGCTGCCCAGCCGTGCGGCGAGCCCGGCCTCCACCAGCTGCCCGACCATGGCCCGGTGGCGGGGGCCGAGCCCGCCGGGATCGGCGATGAGGAGGGGGGCGGTCGTCATCAGGGCCTCGGAGAGCATGGAGGTGGAATCGCCGGTGACGACCAGAATGTCGGCCAGGGCCAGCATCGCCAGATAGGGATTTTGCCCCGGCGCGCCCCAGCGGTGCAGGTGATGGGGCGTGTCGGAAAGGCTGTTCGCCACGGCGTCGGCCGCGGTTACGCCGGTGCGGCGGGAGGTGGTGGCCATCACGCTGGCGCCCAGGCAGGCGGCGTCCCGCGCGATCCGGGCCGCGACCTCCGGCGCCATGTTCTCCGACCGCACGGGACCGCCGAGTATCAGCGTCACGCGGGGCGAGGGCAGGGTGGCCAGCTCCGGGAACGCGGCGGGGGCGGCCGCCAGCGCCTCCGGCGTCAGGCGGTGGGCGGCGCCCTGGATGACCATCAGGTTGTCGGCCGGCGCCGGCGAATCGAGCGAGCCGATCACCAGCAGGTCGAAATCGCCGGCGCCGAAGCCCGGCCGCATGGTGTGGACCGTCCTGGCCCCGCGCGCCCGCAGCCAGCGCGAGACCGGCGCCGCGCGGCGGCCGGACGAGATCACCAGATCCGGCCAGGGCGGCGCGAATTCCGACCGGTCGGCCAGCCCGGCCAGGGTGCCCCAGGGCCAGACCACCTTCGCCCAGGGCCCGAAGCGCAGCGGAATCCGCCGGAAGGGCACCCCCAGCCGCTCGGCGATGCCCAGCGATTGCGCGGCTGTCCCGGTGCGCGGGTCTTCCAGAACCCAGACGCTCATGGACGGGAAAGCCGCCGGACGTTACGAGACGCCGAGAGACTCGGAGCAGAAGAATGAGTGGCCATCACGCCTCGGATTGGGATCAGGACGCCGCCCTGACCACGGCGCGCATCCTCCTGGAGATCAAGGCGGTGAATTTCCGCCCCGAGGAACCCTATACCCTCACCTCCGGCTGGAAGAGCCCCGTCTATATCGATTGCCGGAAGATCATCTCCTACCCGCGCGCCCGGACCCGGATCTGCGACCTGGGCGTGGAGAAGATCAACCGCTCCATCGGCTTCGAGACGATCGAGAGCATCGCCGGCGGCGAGACGGCGGGCATTCCCTTCGCCGCCTGGATCGCCGACCGCATGAACCTGCCCATGGCCTATGTGCGCAAGAAGCCCAAGGGCTTCGGGCGCAACGCGCTCATCGAGGGCGACGTGCCGGTGGATCGCGAGACGCTGCTGGTCGAGGACCTCACCACCGACGGCGCCAGCAAGATCCGCTTCGCCGAGGCGCTGCGCGAGGCCGGCGCCAAATGCGCGCACACCTTCGTGGTGTTCTACTACGGCGTCTTCCCCGGCAGCTTCGAGCAGATGAAGGCGATGGACCTCTCGCTGCACCACCTGGCGACCTGGTGGGACGTGCTCGAGGTCTGCCGCGAGAAGGCCTACTTCCCGGAATCCGCGCTGACGGGCGTGCGGAAATTCCTGGAGGACCCGGTGGGCTGGAGCCGCGCCCATGGCGGCGTCGGCAGCCTGGAAGAGGCGCTGGCCCACAAGGGCAAGGTCGCCTGAAGGGAACCTGATCCGCCGTCGCGTGTTGATCCGGCATCACCACACGACGGAGCGGACATGAAGTCGAAGATGATCGCCGAGGCGGAGGGCCAGAAGACCTTTCTTCTGGTCCTGGCCCCGGGCGACGAGGCCTTTTCCGTCATCACGGATTTCGCCCGGCGCGAGGGCATCGGCGCGGCCTCGCTGACCGCGCTCGGCGCCTTCGAGCGCGCGACGGTCGCCTGGTTCGACGTCGAGACGAACGAATACGTGAAGATCCCGGTGGCCGAGCAGCTCGAGGTGCTGAGCCTGGTTGGCGACATCGCCGTGGACGACAAGGGCAAGCCCAGCCTGCATGCGCATGTGGTGCTCGGCCTGCGCGACGGATCGGTGAAGGGCGGCCACCTGTTCGAGGCGATCGTGCGGCCCACGCTGGAGGTCACCGTGACGGAATCCCCCGCCCATCTCCGGCGGAAGAAGCGGCCGGATCTGGGGATCGCGCTGATCGACCCCGGCGCCTGACCTGGCCCGGGGCGGTTGCCCGTGATGGCCAGGCCGGGCCACCATGCCGGCTTCTGGCCTGGAGTTCCGGATGGTCGCCCGT
>JAQGHZ010000647.1 GCA_028291485.1 Rubritepida sp.
GGCGACCAGGCGGGCGTCGGCTATTTTCAGCGCGCGATCCTGAACGGGAAGCGGGTCAGCTCCTACCGGGCCTTCCTGCACGGCGCGCTGAACCGGCCGAACCTCTCGCTGCGCACCAATGCCCGCGCCAACGCCATCGTGCTCGACGGCAAGCGTGCCGTCGGCGTGCGCTATGTCGGTGAGCGCGGCGGCGCGGCGACCGAGGTGCGGGCGCGGCGCGAGGTCATCCTCTCCGGCGGCACCGCGAACACGGCGCGGCTGATGCAGGTGTCGGGGATCGGGCCGGCCTGGCTGCTCCAGAAGCTCGGCGTCGAGGTGAAGCATGAGCTGGCCGGCGTCGGCGAGAATTTCCGCGATCACTACGCCAGCCGTTTCGTGATGCGCGCCAGGCCGGGCGTCCAGACGCTGAACGAGCTCTCGCGCGGGCTGAAGCTCGGCAACCAGATCCTGCGCTGGGGCACGGGGCGCGACAGCATCCTCGCCACCGCGCCCTCGCATGTGCACGTCTTCTGGAAAAGCTTCGAAGGGCTCGACCAGCCGGACCTGCAATGCGTCTTCACGCCGGGCTCCTACAAGGAGGGCATGGTCTATGTGCTGGACGATTATCCCGGCATGACCGCCGGCGCCTGGCAGCACCGGCCGGAGAGCAAGGGCTGGGTGCGCGCGCGCAGCGCTGATGTCTTCGAGGATCCCGAGATCCAGCCCAACTACCTCTCCGACGAGAATGACCGGCGCGTGCATATCGGCGGCATGCGGCTGCTGCGCCGGATGCTCTCCACGCCCGAGCTGGCGCCCTTCGTGGACACGGAGACCCTGCCGGGCCAGGACGTGCAGACCGACGACGAGCTGCTGGACTTCGCCTTCAAGAACGGCAGCACGACCTACCACCTCATCGGCACGGCGCGGATGGGGCCGGACACCGACCCGATGGCCGTGGTGGACGACCGGCTGCGCGTGCGCGGGTTGCAGGGGCTGCGCGTGGTGGACGCCTCGATCATGCCGTCCATGACCAGCGCCAATACCTATGCAACGACACTGATGATCGCGGAGAAGGCCAGCGATTTCATCCGTGGGCGGGAGCTGGAGTCGGCGGCGGCCTGAAGGGCGAGCCGCCGCCTCACTCGGCCGTTGAGGCTTCCGGCGGATCGATGCTGCTCAGCGGCGCCCCTTTCGGCTGGCGGTACTTCTGCCAGCCGAACCGGCGGTTGTCGCCCGGCCGCAGACGGAGGCTCTCGCGCAGCGCGGTGAAGGGCAGCGTCGCGGGGTCGGCCACCACCGGGCCGGGCGCGGCAGCGACGATCACCGTCTGCGCGATCGGCTGGAAATGCGCGCGGAAATGCACGCTGGACTTCACGGCGACGATCTTCTGCTCCGAGGGCTCGACGCCGATGTGCTGGAACATCGACTGGTCGTGCGCCTGCATTTTCCGGCTGACGATGATGACCCGCACGCCGCCGATGCGCAGCAGCGCGGAGGGGCCGAGATCCGCGGGATTGCCCTTCCCCATCGGCCCGGTGAGGGTGAACTTCCCGTCGCCCAGCCGCTCCACCACGCCGGTCACCTGCAAGGGCACGCCGTCGCTCTTGCCGCCCAGCGCGAGGCTGACCGTGGCGCCCTCGCCTGCCGCGTGACAGGCCAGGGCGGCCTCGGCGTCGTTCATCGGCGCGATGACGGCGCCCTGCGCATCCTGGCGGATCAGCTCGGCGAGGAGGCCGGTCGTGTCGCCATGGCCGCCGCCGCCGGGGTTGTCCTGCGTGTCGGCGATCACCACCGGCCTGCCGGCGTTCGAGGCCACGCGGATGGCCTCGGCCACGGCCTCGGGCGCCTCCTGCACGCCACCGATGAAGGCGCTCTCCTGGCCGGCGATATGCTTCGCCAGCGCATCGGCGGCAGCAGAAGCGGCTTCCCTGGTTTCGCCATAGGCGGCGATCGCCTGGCCGCAACCGGGGAAGTCGGCATAGGGAAAGCCGAAGCAATAGGCGAGCTCGGCGATGCCTTGCTCCAGCTCCAGGCGCCGCGCCATCACCCCGGCCATGGGCTCGACCATGGTGCACTGGCTGGTGATGGGGATGAGGAAGTCCAGCTCGCGGAACTCCATGGCCCAGGGCTTGCCGCGCGCGATACGGGCGAGCAGCAGGCTCATGGAGCGCTTGCCGACGGCCAGCATGTCGATGTGCGGATAGGTGCGGTAGGGCACGATGACGTCGGCGAGCTCGGCCATCTGCCGCGTCATGTTGGCATGCGGATCGAGCGTGATGGCGAGCGGGATGTCCTGGCCGGCGACGGCGCGGACGCGGCGCATCACCTCGCCCTCGGCATCGGGGTAGTCCTCGCTGACCATGGCGCCGTGCAGGTCGAGGAAGATGCCGTCGAGCGGGCCTTCCATCAGCGCCGTAGAGAGCGCGTCGACGATCATCGCGCTGATGCGCTCGAAGGCCTCGCGCGTCACGGGGCCGGCGGGCTGGGCGAAGGTCCAGCCGAGCGGGGCGATGGTGGCACCCTGCCCCACCGCCTCGGTGATGGCGGCGGCGGCGCAGACGGAGGTGCCGCGCAGCCCCTCGACCATCCCGCCCGGGCGCTGCAGCGGCGGCAGGCCACCGGGCTGCAGGAAGTTCACCCAGTTCGTTGCCACGGGGGCGAAGGAGTGGCTCTCGTGCAGAAAGCCGCCGACGGCGATACGCATCTGGTTATTCCTTGGAATTCGCGGTGGCGATGACGGCATCGGCGAGCACGCGCAAGCCCTTCTCCGACCATTCGCGGGAGATGGATTCGCTTGGATGGTGGCTGACGCCGCCATGGCAGGGGATGAAGAGCATCACCGCCGGCATGCGCGCGGAGGCGTGATAGGCGTCGTGCCCGGCGCCGGAGAGCATGTCGCGGTGGCGGGCGTTGTTGCGCGTGGCCGCCTCGCGCAGGCGTACGGCCAGGCCCTGGTCGAAGACCACGGCGCGGAAGGTCCAATAGGGCTCACGCTTCACGGCGAGGTTTCGCCGCGCGGCGATGCCGGCGAAGGCGGCGTCGGCCTCGGAGAGCAGCCGGTCCAAGGTCTCGTTGGACGGGTGGCGGTAATCGAAGGAGAAGCGCACCTCGCCCGGCACGACGCCATCCGCGCCAGGATCGACCATGAAGCGGCAGACCGTCATGCGGCCCTCGGGCGCGATGCGGTGGAGGATGGCCTCGGCGGCCGACATCATCTCGGCCGTGCCCAGCAGCGCGTCGCGGCGCATCTCCATGGGCGTGGTGCCGGCATGGCTGGTCTCGCCGGTGACGGTGACGAGGGCGCGCTCAGTGGCGAAGCCGCCGGTGACGATGCCGAGGTCATAGCCCTCGCGCTCCAGCACGGGGCCCTGCTCGATATGCGCCTCGAAATAGGCGGCGGCGCCGGCCAGCGCCCCGGGGTCACCCGTGCCGTCCCAACCGGTGGCCCTCAGCGCATCGCCATAGCGCTCGCCGTCGTCGATCGCGGGCGCATTCAGCACCGCCTCCTCGGAGAGGATGCCCATGGCGCCGGCCGCGCCGATCATGGAGGGGCTGAAGCGGCATCCCTCCTCGCTGGTCCAGTTCACCAGGACGATCGGCGCCTCGGTGATGGTGCCGCTCTCGTGCAGCGCGTGCAGGATCTCGAGGCCCGAGAGCACGCCGTAGGGGCCGTCAAACTTTCCGCCCGAGGGCTGCGTATCGAGATGGCTGCCCACCAGCACCGGCTTGCGCGCGGGGTCTCTGCCCTCGCGCCGCAGCGCCATGTTGCCGAGACGGTCCACCGTAACGGTGAGGCCGATCTCCTCGCCCCAGCGCCGCAGCAGCGCGCGCGCCTCGCCGTCCAGCTTGGAGAGCGCCGGCCGGTTGCTACCGCCGCCTGGGATGGGGCCGATCTTCGCCATCTCCATCAGGCGGTCCCAGAGCCGGTCGGGCGAGAGGGGCAGGTTCATGGCTTCACGAGACCCGCGGTGGCCAGTGCCGCATCGGCCAGCACTTGCAGACCGGCCGTCGCCCATTCCGGCGTGATGCTCTCCGCCTCGTTGTGGCTGAGCCCGCCATGGCAGGGGCAGAAGACCATCACCGTCGGAACCTTGCGCGCCATGTAGACTGCGTCGTGGCCGATGCCCGTCGGGATGTCGCGCCACTTCAGCCCCCGCGCCGTGGCGCCGTCGCGGGCAGCCTGGATCAGCGCCGGATCGAAGGGCGTCAGCGGCGAGTGCCAGAAGCGCGTGACCGTGATCTTCACGCCGCGCGCGAGGCTGAGTTCTTCGGCACGCGCCGCCAGCGCCGCTTCCATCTGCGCGAGGCAATCCGGGTCGCCATGGCGCATGTCGATGGTGAAGAAGACGCGGCTCGGCGCGATGTTGCGGCTGGAAGGGTAGATGTCCACCACGCCCACGGTACCGCGGCCGGGCTCGCCGCTGGGCGAAAGCGTGCCGAGCGCGCTTTCCTCGACGAAGGCGATCAGGGGAGCGGCCGCCATCATCGCATCGTGCCGTCCGGCCATGGGCGAGCCGCCATGCGCCTCCTCGCCTTCCACGACGACCTCGAACCAGGTCTGGCCGAGCGCGTGGGTGACGATGCCGCCATCCTGGCCACCATCCTCCAGCAGCTTGCCCTGCTCGATGTGCAGTTCCAGGTAATGGCCGACCTTCTGCAGATCGGCCGGATCGGCCTTGCCCTGCCAGCCGATGCGCTTCAGCTCCTCGCCGAAGACGGCGCCGTCGAAGGAAGTCTTCGCCAGCACCTCCTCCTCGGTGAAGACGCCCATGGCCGCGCCGCTGCCCATCATGGGCGGCGAGAAGCGCGAGCCCTCCTCGTTGGTCCAGTTGATGAGGAGCAGCGGGGCCTCGGTCTCGGCGCCGGCCTCGTGCAGGGCGCGCATGATCTCGAGACCGGCCAGCACGCCGAGCACCCCGTCGTACTTGCCGCCCGTGGGCTGCGTGTCGAGATGGCTGCCGATGGCCACCGGCGGCAGCGACGGGTTCCTGCCCTCGCGCCGAAAGACCATGTTGCCGAGGCGGTCCACGGTGAGCGTCAGCCCCACCGCCTCGCCCCACTTCTGGAAGACCGCGCGGCCCTTGGCGTCCACATCGGTCAGCGTCTGGCGGTTGCAGCCGCCCTTGGGCGTGCCGCCGATATCAGCCATCTCCATCAGGCTGTCCCAGAGGCGGGCGCCCGAGAGCGGAAGGTTCGTTGGGCTCATGCCTGTTTGCGACCGATTCACGCTTCGCTCCTTGCCTTCGGCTGCGAGGCCATGCGATCGGGCGCGGCCTCCACTCCACACCATTCCGCCAGGGTCAGGGCGATGGTTCGCGTGATGTTGTGAATGCTCTCGATCCCGACATTCTCGTCGATCCCGCGCACATAGCCGACGAGCGGTGGCGAGAAGCCGGGATGGCCCTCGAGCTTCCCGGGCACCGTCGGCACACGCTGCGGCGAGAGGCCCAGATGGCGGTACATCCGCACCATCTCGTTCAGCGCGGAGGCCTCGTTGCCCAGGGTGGAGGGGCAGCGCACCAGCCGGAACAGCCAGTCGAGCGTCTCGTCGCGCAGGGAATCGGCGGCGTCCAGGATGGCGCGGCGGGCGCCGGCGTCGAGCGATGTCATGCGGCGCAGCATGGCCAGCGCGCGGCGCGGTTGTCCAGGCCGCCCAGGCGCGCTTCACTCACAGAATGAAGGCCTTTCACCATCCCGACGAAGTGCTGCATGCGCCGCGATTCTTCCTCACGCGCGGCACGGTGCGATCGAATTTCGAGATCCCGGCCCGCGCCGCCTCACTGCGCTCCGGGCTGGACGCGCTGGGCCTCGTGCCGGAGACGACGAAGCCCGCGACGCGGGAGGAGCTACTGAGGCTCAACACGCCCGACTATCTCGACTTCCTGGAGCACGCCGCAGCCCAATGGGCCGGAATGCCCGAGGCCGGCCCCGAAGTCGTCGCCAACATGCACCCGACACCGGAGATGCTGGCCCAGACCCAGCGGAAGCCCGGCCATGTCATCTCGCGCGCCGGGATGCACATGGCCGACACGGCCTGCCCGATCGGGCCCGGCACCTGGACGGCCTCGATCGGCGCCGCGGGCTGCGCGCTGGCGGCGGCCGATATCGCGGCGAAAGGCGGGGCGGCCTATGCACTCTGCCGCCCGCCGGGGCACCACGCCTATGCGAGCCGCGCTGGCGGACATTGCTATATCAACAACAGCGCGCTCGCCGCGCAGCGGCTGCGGGATTCGGGCGCCGCGCGCGTGGCGGTGCTCGACATCGACAGCCATCACGGCAACGGCACGCAAGGAATCTTCTGGGATCGCGACGACGTGCTGACCA
>JAQGHZ010000694.1 GCA_028291485.1 Rubritepida sp.
TCCGCCGGATCGGGCTCGAAGCCGGGGCGCGCGATCCAGACCAGCGGCTCCTTCCAGACGCCGCGGCCGCGCGGGTCGCCCTCCGGCCGCTTGGCGAAGAGCAGGTCCAGCTCGCCCACCGCCAACCGCGCGTGGAGTTCGCCGCTCTGGCCCACGGTGAGTTCCAGGTCCACGCGCGGATGCTCGCGGGTGAAGTCGCGCAGGATCTCGGGCAGGCCCTGGAGCAGGACGTCCTCCGAGGCGCCGAAGCGCAGCTTTCCGAGCAGTTTTCCCGCGGTGAAATGCCGCCGTGCCCGCGCCTCGGTATCCAGCACGGAGCGCGCGAAGCCGAGCATCGCCTCGCCGTCGGGGGTGAGCTGGACGCGATGGGTGTCGCGCAGGAAGAGGCGCCGGCCGCAGGACTCCTCGAGCTTGCGGACATGGCCGCTCACCGTCGATTGCCGCAGCCCGAGCTGCTGGGCCGCGGCGGAGAAGCCCCGCCGCTCGGCCACGGCCTGAAAGCTGCGGAGAAGGACGGGTTCCAGCATGCGATCCTCCTGATCATCGCGACCTGCGATCACCATCAACATGGTGAGCGGACTTCACAATACCGCGATGGGGCGCAGATTGTCCGCATGCGCTTCAAGCTCCCCATCGACGGCTTCGTCCTCGCCCTGCTCTCCACCGTCGCCCTGGCGTCGGTCTTCCCGGCGCGCGGCCAGGGCGCGGAATTCATGGGCCATGCCGCCAATATCGCGATCGCCTTCCTGTTCTTCCTCTACGGCCTGCGCCTCGCCCCGCGCACCGCGCTGGAAGGGCTGGCGCAATGGCGGCTGCACCTCGCCGTCATCGGCAGCACCTTCGTGCTGTTTCCGCTGCTGGGGCTGGCGCTGGGCCTGCTGCCGGATTCCGTGCTGCCGCCGAGCCTTTACGCCGGGATCCTCTTCCTCTGCGTGCTGCCCTCGACAGTGCAGTCCTCCATCGCCTTTACCTCCATCGCCGGCGGCAACGTGGCGGCGGCGGTCTGCAGCGCCTCGGCCTCCAACCTGCTTGGAATCGTGCTGACGCCGGCGCTGGTGGCGCTGCTGATGCATGGGGCCGGCACGGGCATCTCGCTCGGCGTGCTCGGCGACATCGCCTCGCAGCTCCTCCTGCCCTTTGCCCTTGGCCAGATCCTGCGGCCGAAGCTGGGTGCCTGGGCGGCCAGGCACCGCTGGCTCCTCGGCAAGATGGACCGGACGTCGATTCTGATGGTCGTCTACGTGGCCTTCAGCGAGGGCGTGGTGAGCGGCATCTGGCACAGGCTCGACGCGGAACAGCTCGCCGTGCTCCTGATCATCTGCGCCGCGTTGCTGGGCGCCGTGCTGGGGCTGACCGTGCTGTCGGCGCGCCTCCTCGGCTTCAGCCGCGCCGACGAGATCGTCCTGGTCTTCTGCGGCTCGAAGAAGAGCTTGGCCACCGGCCTGCCCATGGCGAGCGTGATCTTCGCCGGCAGCCAGGTGGGGCTGATCGTGCTGCCGCTGATGCTCTTCCACCAGGTCCAGCTGATGGTCTGCGCCTGGCTCGCCCGGCGCTACGCCGACGGCAACCCGGAACTGGCCGCCCTGCCGGCGGAATAGCTCATTCGTCGAGGATCGCGACGGCCCGCGTCCACCCGGCGCTGCCGCGATGCACCTTCACCGGGAAGCAGGCCACGGTGAAGCCGGTGGGCGGCAGCTGGTCGAGGTTCGCCAGCTTCTCCAGGTGGCAGTAGCCGATCTCGCGCCCGGCCCGATGGCCCTCCCAGATCAGGCTCGCATCGCCCGTCTCGGCCACCCGCTTCTTCGTGTGGGAGAAGGGCGCGTCCCAGGACCAAGCGTCCGTGCCGACGAGGCGCACGCCCTGCTCCAGCATCCACAGCGTCGCCGCCTTGCCCATGCCGCAGCCGGTGTCGACATAATCGTCCTGGCCGTAGCGGGCGCCGGCGGCGGTGTTCACCACCACGATCTCCAGCGGTCGCAGCGTGTGGCCGATGCGGTCCAGCTCGCGCTTTACGTCGTCGGGCTGGCAGACATAGCCGTCCGGCCTGTCACGGAAATCCAGCTTCACCCCCGGCTGGAAACACCAGTCCAGCAGCACCTCGTCGATCCGCCAGGAGGGCTCGCCGCCGGGCACCGTCCGCTCGTTCATGCGCGAGAAGAAGTGGTAGGGCGCGTCCAGATGCGTGCCGTTATGCGTGCTGATGTTCACCTGCTCGACCGCGGCGTATTCGCCCTCGGGCAGGGCCTCGACCGGCACGCCCATGTAGTCCGCCATGGTCGGTGCGCTCGTGCGGTGGTCGATGTAGTTGATCTCCGGCAGCATTCGCGGCGGGTCGCTCGCAATGCCGGATTTCAACGCGACGGAAATATCGACGATGCGGCGTGCCATGCCCGTATCCTTCCCCATATGCCCGGAAGGCTAGGCCCGCGGTCCCGGCGCTGACAATTGGCGCGGACCGTCCTATCTTCGGCTTCAAGGACGGAGGAACCCCCCAATGCTCGACACAATCTCCAAGCTCGCGCTCAAGGATCCCGACCTGCTGCGGCAGGCCAATTGCATCGGCGGCCAGTGGGTCCAGGCGGACTCGGGAAAAACCTTCGCGGTGCGCAACCCTGCCACGGGCGAGATCGTCGGCAACGTGCCCGCCATGGGCAAGGCCGAGACGCGCCGCGCCATCGAGGCCGCCAACGCCGCGCTGCCGGCCTGGCGCAAGCTGCTGGCGAAGGAGCGCGCGACGATCCTGCGCAAGCTCTTCGACCTGATGCTCGCCAACACGGACGACCTCGCGGCGATCATGACCGCCGAGCAGGGCAAGCCGCTGGCCGAGGCCAAGGGCGAGGTGGCCTATGCCGCCAGCTTCATCGAGTGGTTCGCGGAAGAGGGCAAGCGCATCTACGGCGACATGATCCCGCCGAACGCGCAGGGCCGCCGCATCCTGGTGATGAAGGAGCCGATCGGCGTCTTCGCGGCCATCACGCCCTGGAATTTCCCGGCCGCGATGATAACCCGCAAGGCCGGCCCGGGCTGGGCCGCGGGCTGCACGGGCGTCATCCGCCCCGCCAGCCAGACGCCCTTCTCGGCCCTGGCGCTGGCGGTGCTCGCCGAGCGCGCGGGCATGCCGGCCGGCGTCTGCAACGTCATCACCGGCCC
>JAQGHZ010000723.1 GCA_028291485.1 Rubritepida sp.
CCAGCGAGGCAGCGCCGAGGGCGCCGGCGCCCGCCAGGACATGACGTCTTTGGATCATTTCCGAAAATCTCCCCAATGGTCTGTGGCCAATTATGAGGGCTTCCCCCCCGCAGGCAATCTAGGCGGGGTTCCATCCCCGCGCCACGACCCCGATCTCGGTGATTGACGCACCACGAGTCATGGCTGAGGCCCGATCTCCGGCACCGTTCACGGTCGATGGATTCCGTGGTGCGAGCGCCAAGACCGGTGAGTGAGGGCGTTGGCGGGCGGAGCGGGTTTTCCTTGAAAGCGGCGGCGGGCAGGCGGCCTTCCCAACGCGTCGATACCAACAGGGTCAGTCGTGAACTTTGTATGTGAACATGTCCACTATCTTGTATTTCCAGACATCCGCATAAGCCTTGAAAATATCTCGTGTTCCGTCCGATTGCACCGCCTCAAACATGCACCAGTTCGGGTCAAACATACTGAATTTACCGTTCCGACCGCCTACGCCGATGGCATGACTGCCGCCATCCTTGAGATAGACAGTGATGATACCGAGTAAGCCGGGCGTCACCACTTCATCATAGGCGCCACCGAAAGAGGACGGTCTTTTCCATTCTTTGACAAATCCGAAAATATCGTGCGATTTTTCTTTGTCTTTATTGCCGGCATCGAATATTCTTTGTGCGATTATGTATGTATCGAAGCGTTCATATAAGAAAAATATTTCTGGAAAACGTACCTCTCCTTGTCTGAGTGGGGCCTGAGATTTACCGGTTGCGAAGTCGATAGCGACATTAGGAAATTGTCGAAGATGGACCCATTTCAGACTGAGTTCGCGACAGATGCCAGCTCGAAGTGGATCATCGCTAGGAAGTTTAGATTTAAGAGTCGTATATAGATCGAAGGGTTGTACGGGAAGACTATTCGCTGGATATTTATCCATGAATTTAGCCCATCTGGATTTTTTCAAAGTTTCGCTCATTTGGAATTCATCTCCCCATAAATGCATCAATGTTATCCAAAACTACACGGGTAATATTCAGTTACACAGCGAAAATCATGCAAATAGATTCCGCGTGAGCAGACACGGCAAAAATTTCACGAGCGCAGAACGGATCGTTATTCCGTTAGAAATCGCCGCCGAAAAATGTTGGCATGGTGGGCCGAGTCCGGCGCCCTTTCGCCGGAAGATAGTGTATCGCTTTTTCAGGGCGGGGGTGGCGACAGTCTTCGGGTGGCCATTGATGCCGGCTTCGGCACGCCCTCGGTGCACGCCATCAACTCGGTCATCGAATGACACAAGACTATTGTCGGGACCCAGGGCGGTGACCGTATCTCAGCAAGGTTCGGCTCGCATTTCCACCCATCCAGCTCATCTGCACGTATTCGGTGAGCCCGCGCCCAGCGCGTCCCGGCTCAGGCCTAGCGTTCCCCGGATGGTGAGCGCTGTGCGAAGATGGCGGCGGCGACCCGGTTGAACTCCTCCGCGTCGGCAATCGGGGAGGTCTCCCAGGCCGCGGCCGCCGCGGCGCAGACGGACAGCGGCGTGCCGGAATCGGCGGCGAGGCCGAGGGCCAGCCGCACATCCTTGCGCATCAGCCCGGCGGTGAAGCCCGAATCGAAGGCGCCGGTCTCGATCCAGCGCGGCCAGTTCACCTCGGTCGCGGCCGAGCGGCCGGAGGCGGCGTTGAGGACCGGCAGCAGCGCCGCGGGCGGGACGCCGGCCGCGGCGGCCATGCGCAGCGCCTCGGCGGCGGCGGCGAGATGCGTCGCCACGAGCAGGTTGTTCGCGAGCTTGGCCACCTGGCCCGCGCCGGAGGCGCCGACATGCACGATCACAGCGGCGAGGAAAGACAGGAACGGCGTGGCACGGTCCAGCGCGGCGGCGTCACCGCCCACCATCATCGCGAGCTTTCCGGAGGCCGCGCCGGCCGGGCCGCCCGAGACCGGCGCGTCGAGATAGGCGATGCCGACCCGCGCCGCATCGGCGGCGAAGCCGCGCGCCGCGGCCGGCTCCAGGGTGGAGGTATCGGCGATGACGGCGCCCGGCGGCAGGACGGGCAGCAGCTTGTCCAGGACGGCGCTCACGGCCGTCGCCTGCGGCAGCGAGAGCAGTACGACCGCGGCGATGATGTCGGCGGGCGAATCGACGGCAGTGGCGCCGGCTTCAGCCGCCATCCGTCGCAGCCGCGGATCGAGATCGAAGGCCAGCACCGGCCGACCCTCGGCGCGCAGGCGCCGCAGCATGGCACCGCCCATCTGGCCGAGCCCGATCAGACCGATCATACGTGTTCCTTCCCGTCGCGGCGGAGCATAGGGGAATTCCGGCCGCAATTGCGCCATCGCCGGTGGAGAAAACCGCGGCCATGCAAACGACGATCCTCCAATTCCTGCGCTTCGGCGTGGTGGGCGTGGCCGGCTTCCTGGTGGATGCCGGCGTGCTGACGGCGATGCTCTGGCTGGGTCTCGGCCCTTATGCCGGGCGCGTGGTGTCCTATCTGGCGGCGGCGAGCACCACCTTCGCGCTCAACCGCGCCTGGACGTTCCGATCCGCCTCGCGCGAGGCGCCGGTGGCCGCGCAATGGAGGCGCTTCGTGCTACTGAACCTGGTGGGATTCGTGGCGAATTACGGGACCTACGCGGCGCTGATCGCGGGAACGGAGACCGTGGCGGCGCATCCCGTGATCGGCGTGGCCGCGGGATCGCTCGCTGGCATGTTCATCAATTTCGGGCTGTCGCGGCGCTACGTCTTCAAATCCTAGAAGCTGATCGCCGCCGGTAGACGACCATGCCCAGCGAATCGCCAACCGGAAGAAGGTCGCAGACCGCGGTTGCCATGAGGCGCGAAGCGCTCGCCGTCGCGGCTACGGTTCGAAGGCTGCTGGGCGAGGGAGGAACCGCGCGCGAGCTGCGCGAGTTCCTGCGGGGAGAAGTATCGGAGTGAGAGGATTCGAACCTCCGGCCCCTGCGTCCCGAACACAGTGCTCTACCAGGCTGAGCTACACTCCGGTGTTGGCGGGTTCTTAGCCATGTGCCGCCTCCACGGCAAGCCGGCCCTGAAAGATTGCTGTCATGCGGCGGCGCGGAGGCGGGCGAGGCAGGCGGCGGCGGCCTCCTCCGGGAAGAAGTAGAAGCTGAAGATGTAGGGTTCCGAGGCGCCGAAGACCGCGGGATCGGAGCTCGCCACCTGCAGGGTCGCGGCGTCGAAATCGGCCAGCGGGTGCCAGCCCCCGTGCGAACCCTCGTGCCAGAACCAGCCTTCGTAGCCGAGCGCGGCCAGCAGCGCGGGCACGTCGCGCGTGCTGCCGGCGCGGTGGCGCTCCTCGATCTCGACGGAGAGGATCGGGCGGGACCGCGTCAGTGTCGCCCGTGCGCCCTCCAGCACCTCCTGCTCGGCGCCCTCGGCGTCGAGCTTGACGGCGGTGACGTCCCGCAGGCCCAGGCTGTCGAGCGTGACGACCTTCACCCGGTGCGATTCGGTGGTGACGCTGGCGTGCTCGGCATAGGTCTTGGCGATGCTGGCCCATTGCTCCTGCTTCACGCCGTCCAGCACGGGCAGGGTGAGCACGGCCTCGCCGGGCGCCGCGCCGAGGGCCTCGGCGTGTAGCACGACATGCGGTGGGATGCCGCCGAACCCGGCCGCGAGGTTGTCCCGCAGCCGCGCCATCGCCGAGGGCAGGGGCTCGAAGGCATGCACGCGCGAGTCCGGCAGGCGCGCGAAGGGGAAGGTCAGCAGCCCGTCATGCGCGCCGATATCGAGGAGGACGCCCGGCCGGTGCAGCAGCCGGTGGACGTCCCACTCCTCCATGTCAGAGGGTGATGAAGCCGCGCGAGACGGCCACCACGCCGCCGCCCACGCGGACGCGGATCGCGCGGTCCGCCTCGCGCCGGGCGACCAGGTGGAGCTGGCTCGGCCGGCCCATCTCGATGCCCTGCTCGACCTCGAGCAGCAGCGCGCTGCCGCCGGCGAGATGCAGCAGCAGGCCGGCGAGCGCGATATTCGCCGCCCCCGTCGCGGGATCCTCCAGGATGCCGTTGAGCGGCGCGAACATCCGCGCCCGCCGCCGCCCGATGCCGAGCGGCGTGTGCAGCAGCAGCCCG
>JAQGHZ010000731.1 GCA_028291485.1 Rubritepida sp.
GATCTCGTCGAGCTCGGCGGGATCGCCGCCGCCCAGGCCGATCAGGGCGATGCGCCATTCAGGGTTCTCCGGCGCGAGGCGGCAGGCCTGGGCCAGGAGGTTGCGGGCGGTCTCGCGGTCGCCGCGCCCGAGCGCTTCGTCGGACGCCGCGCAGAAGGCTTCGGCCCCGTTCAGCGGGAGCCTTGCGCTGGGCGGCGGCGCATGGAGCACGCCCATGCCCAGGTCGGCGGCGTGGGCCAGCGCAGCGCGCATATCGGGCGAGGCGGGCGCATCCGCCCAGGCGCGCATCACCCGCCGGAACGACCGGTGGGCGTCGGTCAGGGACATGCTGCGCAGCATGGCCGCGTCGTTGACCCGATAGGCGTAGAGCGTCTCGGGCAGGCATTCGATCCGGCGGCCGGCGATCGCGGCGCGCAGGAGGAACTCCCAGTCCTCGAAGGAGGTACGGTCGGTGCCGAAGGCGCCGAGCTGCTCGAAGCTGTCCCGGCGGACGAAGAAGTTGGCGTCGCCGAACGGGTTCGCGAAAAAGCCCAGGGCGACGGGGCCGCCGAGCGGAATCCAGTGATTCGGCATGTCCGGGATGCGGTCCGGCCCGATGCTCCGCGCGGCGAAGAACTGGAGCTGGGAGGTCAGGATCTCGGCGTTCGAATGCAGGGCCGCGCGGACGAAGACTTCCACCTCGTCCGGCCGCGCCAGGTTGTCGTCATCCATGAAGAGGAGGAATTCGCCGCGGGCCGCGGCCGCGGCGCGGTTGCGGGTGGCGCCGAGATAGATGTTCTCGGGATTGCGGAGCAGTTGCCAGCCGCGCGCGGCGAAACGCGGCTCCAGGCTGTCGAGGAAGGACCGGGCCGCCGGGTCGGTGCTGGCGTCGTCGACCAGCACCAGTTCGATGTTCGGGTAGCTCTGGGCCTCGACGGAGGCGATGGCTTCGGCCAGGAGCGCGTTCCGGTTGAAGGTGGCCATGCAGATGGAGACGAGCGGCGCCTGGTCGGGTGGATCGGCCTTCGCCATGGCGAGCGGCGCCTCGTGCAGCGCCAGCCATCTGCCGCGATTGGCGGCGAGGTCAAAGGCCGGCCGGGCCCGCGGGGCGCCGTCGCGCAGGGTCCGGGCCAGGAGCGCGGCGAGGTCGCCGGCGGTGCGGCGATAGAGGACGCCGTCGCGATCCTCCTCCGCCACCAGCTCGGCGACGCCGCCGCAATAGGCGGCCAGGAACGGAATGCCGGCGGCGAGGCACTCCAGCACGGTATAGGGCGAGTTCTCCATGATGGAGGCGATGACGGCGACCCGGCCCGGAGCGGCCAGGAAATCCCGGGCGCCGAGCACGTCGAGGTCGTTGCGCACGCCCCAGGGAAACGTCCATCCCCGCGCCGCGCGCCCGATGTAGCGAAGGGCGCTCTCATTCCCCATCTCGCCGACCTTGCCGAGGAAGGTGACGCGCGGGGGGGCGGCGCCGGAGGCCACCAGGAGGCCGATCGCCTGGCAGAACAGCGCGATGCCCTTGCGCTCCTCCAGCCGGCCGAAGAACACGATCTCGTCGACGGGCCCGCGCACCGGCTCGCCCAACGGTTCACCCTGGGCGAAGCCGGCCGGCAGCAGGTTGGGAACGACGATGGCCCGCTCCGGTAGCGTCCAGCCCGCCGCGCGGACCCAGTCCAGCATGTATCGGCTCGGCGAGATCACGAGGTCTGCGCCCTCGGCCGAGGCGCGCTCCAGATAGGATCGCTCGAGGTCGCCATGGTTGGTCGCGAAGCGATGCGAATATTCGCGGTGCCACTCGCTGGGCGAGTGGAGCTGGCAGATCAGGGCCGTGTGCTGGAAGGCGAGGCCGCAGCGGCGCGCCGTCACCAGGAAATGGCCGATCCCCCGCCATTCGTGGAAGTGGATGGCGTCGAAGTCCTGCCGCTTCAGCCAGTGATAGGCGGCCAGCGCCAGACGCTTGTCCTCCCCCCGCGCATAGAGGCATTCGAGGCGGATGCCGCGCCCGGCATAGTGGCGGACCCAGTGCGACAGCGGGGCCGTCTCGGTGTGGTCGGCCGGATAGGCCAGGGTGACGTCATGTCCGGCCGCGACCAGCGTTTCCGCGAGCGAGGTGAAGGCCGTCCCGATGCCGCCATTGTGGATCGGCCCCAGAATATCCAGCGAGAGCAGGCAGATTTTCACCGCCGCCGGGCCACCAGGATGGCGTCCCTGCGCGCGCGCGTCCGGAAGCCCAGCCGGTCGAGCCAGTATTCCGCCTCGCCCGGCGCGTCCTCCAGCACCACCTCGCGCGCCCCGGTCGCCGCGAGGGCCGAGAGACGCGCCAGCGGATCGGGATTGGCGGCCAGGCTCCGGAAATCCACCGCCAGATCCACCGGGCCGGCGCGTTGGGTGAGGTCGTCCGCGTCGAGCGCTGCCCGCATCCACCAGTCCGCCGGCCGGTCGCAATCGAGGTAGTAGGTGTGCGGGCCGCGGCCGCCGGCGGGCGGGCGTTCCAGCAGGGGCGTCGCGACGTCCATCAACCCCCATCGCAGGGCCTCCTCGCGCAGCAGGGCGTCCGCATGGCGCGGCGGGTCGGGCGCGGCGACCAGGGCAGAGGCGGCCCCTTCCTGGAGCAGGGCGAGACAGGCCCGGGCCAGGCGGGCCGCGTC
>JAQGHZ010000744.1 GCA_028291485.1 Rubritepida sp.
TGGCCGGGAGCCCGGAGCATGGCGCGACCCTCAAGGTCTGAACCTACGGCCCAAAGCGGCGACGCGTTTCCGACCGACCGCGCGCAAGGCACGCGATGCGCCCAGACCAACCCTCTCTCCGGCGTACCAGTCACGGCGCGAAGGCAAGGCGGCGGAGCCGCCGCCCGCCGCATGAGGGCGTAGAATATGAACTACCGCCACGCCTTCCACGCCGGTAATTTCGCCGATTGCATGAAGCACGCCCTGCTGGTCTGGCTGTTGCGGGCGCTTGCGCGCAAGCCGACCGCCTTCCGCGTGCTGGACACCCACGCCGGCATCGGGCGCTACGACCTCGGTGGCGACCAAGCACAGCGCACGGGCGAATGGCGCCAGGGCATCGGCAGGCTGCAGGGCGTCACCGAGGGACCGCTCGCGGATTATGTCGCGGTCGCGAGCGAGGGCGGTTTCTATCCCGGCTCGCCGGCCATCGCGGCCGCGCTGCTGCGCGAACAGGATCGCCTCGCCCTGGTCGAGTTGCACGAGGAGGACCACGCCACGCTGCGCGGGTTCTTCCGCCGCGACGACCGCGTCGCCGTGCACAGGCGCGATGCCTGGGAAGCGTTGCGCGCGCTCACGCCCTTCCCCGAGAAGCGCGGCCTCGTCCTCATGGACCCGCCCTTCGAGGAGCCGGGCGAGTACGAGCGCCTGACCGCCGGCCTCGTCGAGGTGTCGCAGCGGGCGCGGGGGCTGGTGCAGGCGGCCTGGTATCCCATCAAGGGCCGCGCGCCGGTGCGCGCCTTCCACACGGCGCTGGCCGAGAGCGGCGTGAAGGACATCCTCGCGGCCGAGCTGCACCTGCGCGAACCGATCGACGCGGCGCGGCTGAACGGCTGCGGCCTCGTGGTGGTCAATGCGCCCTATGGCTTCGAGGAGGCGGCGCGGGCCATCCTGGCCGAACTGGCGGACATGCTTTCGACCGGGGAGGCTGGCGGCGGATGGACGCTCACGCGCATCACCGATGAGTGAGATCGCGGTCATCGGCGCCGGAGCCTGGGGCACGGCGCTGGCGATCCATGCGGCGCGGCTCGGGCATCGCGTGGTGCTCTGGGCGCGCGACCCGCTGCGCGCCGAAGCGATGGACGCAACACGGGACAATCCCCGCCTGCCGGGCATGAAGCTGCCGGAACAGCTTCGCGTGACGGGCGATGCGGGGGAGGCTCTGGGCGCCGCGCTGGCCATCCTCGCGGTGCCGATGCAGCCGTTGCGCGCGGTGCTTGGCATCCTGCCCGGTGGGCTCCCGCCGATGCTCCTCGCCTGCAAGGGGCTGGAGACCGGCAGCCTGCGCCTGCCGCTGGAGGTGCTGGCCGAGGCGCGGCCGGACCTGACGGCCGGCGTGCTCTCCGGTCCGAATTTCGCGCATGAGGTGGCCGCCGGACTGCCGGCGGCGAGCGTCGTCGCGGCGGCCGACAGGGCACTGTGCGAACAGGCGCAATCGCTGCTCTCCGGCGGCGCGCTGCGGCTCTATGCCAGCGACGATGCGCTGGGCGTGCAGATCGGCGGCGCGGCGAAGAACGTGCTGGCCATCGCGGCCGGCATCGCGACGGGCGCCGGGCTGGGCGAGAACGCCCGGGCGGCGCTGGTCACGCGCGGGCTGGCCGAGCTGTCGCGGCTGGTGGTTGGGCTGGGCGGCAAGGCGGAGACGGCCTCGGGCCTCTCGGGCCTGGGCGACCTGCTGCTGACGGCGACGGGCCCTTCGAGCCGGAACACCTCGCTGGGGATGGCGCTGGGGCAGGGGCGCAGTCTTGCCGAGATCCTGGCCGGCCGCGCGAGCGTGACCGAGGGCGTGGCGACCGCGCCCGCGCTGCTGGCACGGGCAGCGACGGCCGGCGTGGAACTGCCGGTCTGCGCGGCGGTGGTGGAGGTGCTGGAAGGGCGGTTGGATGTGCAGAGTGCCGTGAAGGCGCTGTTGGGCCGCCCGGTGCGGCAGGAGTAGCCGCGCGCCACCTTCCTTTTCATCCGGCCGCACGGCGGCCGGCGCCGCCCACTCAACTTATCGGCCCGGCGCTTCCGTGGCGCGGCGAAGCCAAGCGAGCGGAGCGAGCGCCCGGCGCTTGAGGCCGCAAAAAACAAACGGCGGGCGCCGCGCTACCGCCCCACACCGCTCCAGCTGATAGCGCCCGCCGTGTTGCACGCCTCGCAGAGCGGCTTCCATACCCGGTGCTCCGTGCCGCAATGGCCGCAGCGCCAGACCGGCTCGACCGGGGCCTCGGCCGCCTCGCGCAGCCAGGCCGCTTCCTTCTCGCGCGCGGCGTCGGGGCTGTGTTCGGCGCGCTCCAGCTCGACCAGCAGATCGTAGCAGCGGCGATCGGCCTGGCCGCTGTCGCGCAGCGCCGTCAGCTCCTGCCGCGCGCGCCCGGTCAGCCCGGCATCCAGCGAGACGCGTGCGCGCAGCAGCCGGCTCTCGGGATGGTCCTGGGTGCGGTGGGTCAGCTCGTCCGCCAGCTTCACCCGGCGGATGCGGTCCTGCTCCGCGGCGAGGAAAGCCGAGGCGATGTCGGGGTGCGGCGCCGCGTCCCAGCCCTGCTGCAGCACCGAGCGTCCCCGCCGTGGGCTGCCGGCCTCGGCGAGCCGCTTCGCATGCGCCAGCACGGCGGGCGAGAAGCGGGGATCGGCCATGAAGGCCTGCCGCTCCAGTTCGCGCGCCCTCACCGGATCGGGCTCCTGCTCGGCGGCGGCGAGGGTCAGGCTCGCACGCGGCGCCTCGGCATTGGAGAGGGCCAGCGCCTCGCCCCAATCCTTGCGGCGCAGCGCGACCTCGGAGCGCTCGGCGCGCAGCCATTCGGCCTTGGGCTCGACGGCCTGGGCGTCGGCGGCGATCTGGCGGGCCGCGTCCCAGTCCTCGCGCGCCTCGGCCTGGCGCAGCAGCCCACGCAGCCCAAGGAAGCGGGAATCGGCGCGGCCGGCGAGCTCCTCGAAGGCCTTCGTCGCGCCCTCCTCGTCGCCGAGCGAGCGGGCGGATTCGGCCTCCAGCAGCAGCAGTTGCGGCGTGGCGCCGGCGAGATTCCTGGCGCGTATCACCTCGATGCGGGCGGCCTCGGGACGGCCGGCGGCGAGCGCCACCAGCGCGCGGGTCAACGCGATCTCGGCCAGCGCGCGATCGTTGAGGCGCCGCTGGACGCGGCGGCGCTCCGGCCAGCCACGCAGCCAGGCAACGATCCGCAGCAGGACGTGCAGCGCGAGGAAGACGGCGACGGCCAGCACGATCGCGGCCGGCAGCGAGATGCCGATCCACCACTGGCCCTGCCGGATCTCCACCTGCCCGCCGAGGCCGGACAGCCAGAGCACCACCGCGAAGACAAGCGCGAGGACGACCAGAAACTTGATGACGCTGCGCATGGGCGTTCAGCCGGCGGCAAGGCTGCGGAGGGCGGCGCGTGCGGCGACCAGCGCCTCGGCATCGCCGATCCAGCCGCGCAGGGCGGCCCGGTTGGCCTCGGGCAGGCGGCCCAGCGCGGCAACGGCGGCTTCGATGTCGCCCACCTCCAGCGCGCGGCGCGCGCGCTCGATCTGCACCTCGGAGGAATCGCCCCAGATGACCTCGTCGCCGCGCCGGACGGTCAGCAGCGAGTTGAGCCGCGTGGTCAGGCTCTCCTGCGCGGTCGTGGCCGCGCGGGCCTGACGCACCGCTTCCTCGAAGCTCAGCCGCAGAGCGGCCTCGGTCGGCGGGGCCGCGGTCGAATAGCGGGCGAGCGCTTCGGGCGGGGGGCCGCCAAGGCGCGGCAGGGCGGAACCCAGCGGCTGGCCAGCATCAAGTAGGGTGCGCAGGGAACCGAGCGTGCTCAGGCGCTCGGTCCGTGCCTCGGCCGCGCCGATGCGGCGCAGGGCGTCCTGCAGGGGCGCGTCTCGCTCGGCGGTGCTCTGCTCGATCGCGGCGAGGCGTTGGGTGAGCGTCTGCTCGGCCTGCGTGGCGCGCTGCGTGGCGGCCTGGTCCATCGCGGCGAGGCGCTGGGTCACGGCCAGCTCGGCCTGGGCGGCACGCTGTGAAGCGGCCTGATCGACGGCCGCGATGCGGCGGGTGACGGCGAGTTCTCCGGCCGTGCGCTCGGCGGCCGCGCGATCCAGCGCGTCGAGGCGGCGT
>JAQGHZ010000768.1 GCA_028291485.1 Rubritepida sp.
GGGGCTGCCGATGAAGCCGGCGACGAAGCGGGTCGCGGGATGGTGATAGAGTTCCTGCGGCGGGCCGACCTGCTCGATGATGCCGTGGTTCATCACCACCACGCGGTCGGCCAGCGTCATGGCCTCCACCTGGTCGTGCGTGACGTAGACGGTGGTGGTGCGGACGGTCTGGTGGACCTTCTTGATCTCGGTGCGCATCTGCACGCGCAGCTTCGCGTCGAGGTTGGAGAGCGGCTCGTCGAAAAGAAAAACCTTCGGGTCGCGCACGATGGCGCGGCCCATCGCCACGCGCTGCCGCTGGCCGCCGGAGAGCGCCTTGGGCTTGCGGTCGAGCAGCGGCGTGATGTCGAGGATGCGCGCCGCCTCGTCCACGCGACGCTTGATCTCGGCCTTGGGAAACTTCCGCAGGATGAGGCCGAAGGCCATGTTGTCGAAGACCGACATGTGCGGATAGAGCGCGTAGTTCTGGAAGACCATCGCGATGTCGCGATCGCGTGGCGGGATGTCGTTCACGACAGTGCCGCCGATCGCGATGTCGCCCGAGGTGATCTCCTCCAGGCCGGCAATCATGCGCAAGGTGGTGGACTTGCCGCAGCCGGAGGGGCCGACGAGCACGACGAATTCGTGGTCGGCGATCTCCAGGTCGATGCCCTTCACGGCCTGGACGTCGCCCTCGTACATCTTGACGATCTTGCGAAGCGAGACTTGCGCCATAGAAGATTCCTTTGTTGGCCCGGGCCGATTCACGCCCTCGCGCCTGCGGCGCTCGGACGATCGGACGGGCTTCAGCCCTTTGTCGCGCCGGCGGTCAGCCCGGCAATGTAGTAGTCCATGAGGAAGGCATAGATGACGACGGGCGGCAGCGCCGCGAGCAGCGCGCCGGCCATGATCTGCCCCCAGGCGAAGGTGTCCGCGCGCACCAGCTGCGAGACGATGCCGATGGTCAGCGGCATCTGGTCCGGCGTGGTGACGAAGGCCGTCGGATAGACGAAGGCCGCCCAGGACACCGTGAAGGCGAAGATCGTCGCCGCGATGATGCCGGGCATCGCCACGGGGATGAAGATCTTGGTCAGCATCTGCATCCAGTTGGCGCCGTCGATCAGCGCGGCCTCGTCCAGCTCCTTCGGAATGGAGGCGAAGTAGCCGATCATGATCCAGGTGCAGAAGGGCACCGTCAGCGTCGGATAGACCAGCACCAGCCCCCAGATGGAGTTCAGCAGGCCGAGCCCGCCGACGATCTGGTAGAGCGGGATGAAGAGCAGCGTGTCCGGCACCAGGTAGGTGAGGAAGACGCCGGTCGCGAGGAACTGGCTGCCGAAGAAGCGCATGCGCGCCAGCGCGAAGGCGGCGAGCACCGAGATCACCATGGTGATCAGCACGACCAGCCCCGTGATGATGAAGCTGTTCAGGAAGAACCGCAGGAACATCCCGTTGCCGAGCAGGGCTCCGTAATTCTCCAACGTCGGGTCGCGCACCAGCCAGGGATTGCCGCGCATGTTCGCGACCTCGGCGCTGCCCTTCAGGCTCGTGATGAACATGTAGACCGGCGGCGCGAGGAAGATGATCGCGGCCAGGATGAGCGAGGCATAGGCCCACCACATGGCCCAGCGTCGCTCGCGCGAGAGGCTGCCGGCCTTGCTGTAGATGCCGCTGCCCTTGGCGACGTCCCGGGCGGTGACAGCCGACATCACATCTGCTCCTTGTTCCGACGGGTCACGCCGCGCAGCACGAAGAAGGCGCAGACCGCGAGGATCGGCAGCATGAAAAGGGAGACGGCCGCGCCGCGCGGGATGTTCCCGGACAGGATGCCGACCTGGAAGGCGTAGCTCGCGAAGACGTGGGTGAGATCGCGTGGTCCGCCGTTCGTGAGCACGCGGACGATGTCGTAATTCGCGAAGGTCACGATCAGGCTGAACAGCACCGTGATGGAGATGATGTTCGCCATCATCGGCAGCGTGACGTAGCGCAGCCGCTGGAAGCCGTTGGCGCCGTCGATCGCGGCCGCTTCGTAGAGCTGTTCCGGCACGGATTTGATGGCGGCCAGATACATGATCATGAAGAAGGGCGCCCCCACCCAGACGTTCACGATGATGATCGCGGCCCGCGCCCAGAGCGGCTCGCCGAGCCAGGGCACCGGCGGCGCGCCGACGATCGAGATCAGATAGTTAATGGAGCTGTAGGACGGGTCGAACATCCACCACCAGCCCAGCGTGGAAAGCACCGGCGGGATGACCCAGGGCACCAGCAGCATGCCGCGCCACTTGCGCTGACCCTTGGCCGGGATGTGGTGCAGCATGTGCGCCAGCCAGAAGCCGATCAGCGCCTTCACGATCACCGCCGTGATGGCGAAGATGCAGGACTGCCAGACGACATTCCAGAAGGTGTCGGTGTCGAAGAGAATCTCGAAATTGCCGAAGCCGATGCTGCGCTCCATCGTGCGGTTCAGCGTCGAGAGGTAGATGCCGTAGGCCGCCGGATAGGCGACGAGGCACAGGATCACCAGCAGCAGCGGCAGGGTCATCAGGAAGGCGATGGTCGATCGCCGTCGCGCGAAGCGCTTCAGGCTGCCCGTGCCGGCGGGCGGCGGCGCCAGACGGGTCTCGGCGATGAGGGTGTCGGCGGACATGCGAAGGTCTCCTGCCGTGAACGCTGTTCGAGCGGGGGATCGCTCCCCCGCCCCGTTTCCTGCCTAGCCGCGCGCGAAGTTGCGCAGCTCGCGCTCGGCCCAGGCCATCGACTGGTCGACGGTCTCGCCGCCCTGCGCGACGCGGGCGATCATCTTGGT